>CAZTMR010000028.1:0-17781 GCA_964615345.1 uncultured Dehalococcoidaceae bacterium
ACGACATCGGCCGCATCAGCGAGCCGGGCACGGTGGAGGTGACCCAGTTCATGGACATCGAGCGCTATTCCCACGTGATGCACCTGGTGTCCCACGTCCAGGGGAAGCTGAGGAAAGGGCTGAACCAGTTCGACGCGCTGCGGGCCTGCTTTCCGGCGGGGACGGTGTCCGGCGCTCCCAAGATACGGGCGATGGAAATCATCGCCGGGCTGGAGCCGGAGAAGAGGGGGCCTTACGCGGGGGCGGTGGGCTACTTCGACTTTTCCGGCAATCTGGACACGGCCATCACCATCCGCACCATCATCATCAAGGATGGGGTGGCCTACGTACAGGCGGGGGGCGGAGTGGTGGCCGACAGCGTGCCGGAGAACGAGTACCAGGAGAGCCTGAACAAGGCGCAGGCACTGATGACGGCAATCAAACAGGCGGAGGCAGGTCATGCTGCTGTTAATCGATAACTACGACAGCTTCACCTACAACCTGTTCCAGTACCTGAGCGAGCTGGGGGAGGAGGTAGTGGTTACCCGGAACGATAAGATGGGGCTGGCCGAGATGGAAGAGCTGGGGCCGGAGCGCATCGTCATCTCTCCGGGGCCGGGCACCCCGGAGCAGGCAGGCATCTCCAACGAGGTAATCAGCCACTTCGGGGGGCGGCTGCCGATACTGGGAGTGTGCCTGGGGCACCAGTGCATCGGGTACAGCTACGGGGGGAAGGTGGGCCACGCCGGAGAAATCAGGCACGGCAAGTCGTCTCTCGTCCGGCACGACGGGAAGGGGGTGTTCAGGGGGCTGCCCAACCCCTTTCCGGCCATCCGCTACCACTCCCTGGCGGTGCTGGAGGAGGGACTGCCGGAGTGCCTGGAGGTAAGCGCCCGGACGGAAAACGGGCTGATAATGGGTCTGCGTCACCGGCGGTTCAACGTGGAGGGAGTCCAGTTCCACCCCGAGTCAATACTGACCGGAGTGGGAAAAGACCTGCTCAGGAACTTTATCAACAAGGGGAGCCAACAATGATTAAAGAAGCCATCAACAGCCTGGTCACCGGCACGTCTCTCGGCTTTGTGGAAGCGGCCGGGGTGATGGCGGAGATAATGGGCGGGGAGGCCACGCCGGCCCAGATTGGCGCCTTTATTACCGCCCTCCGCATCAAAGGTGAGACCGTGGAGGAGATTGCCGGGCTGGCCAGCGTGATGCGGGAAAAAGCGGTGCCGGTGCAGGCGACCCCGCCGCTGGTGGACACCTGCGGGACGGGTGGGGACAACTGCGCCAGCATAAATATCTCCACAGCGGCCGCCTTTATCGTCGCCGGGGCCGGTCTCAAGGTAGCCAAACACGGCAACCGGGCGATGACCAGCCGCTGCGGCAGCGCCGACGTCCTGGAAGCACTGGGGGTGAAAATCGACCTGGGGGCCGGGGCGGTGTCCAGATGTCTGGAAGAGGTGGGCATCGGTTTCATGTTCGCGCCTATCTTCCACCCGGCGATGAAACACGCTGCCGGACCGCGCCGGGAGATAGGCATCCGCACCGTTTTCAACGTTCTGGGGCCGCTGACCAACCCGGCACGGGCGGAATCGCAGGTAATCGGCGTGCCGGATGAAGCACTGGGAAACAAAATCGCCGCCGTACTGCACCGGCTGGGCACGAGGCACTCCCTGGTGGTGCACGGGCGCGACGGGATGGATGAAATATCGACCGGAGGGCCTTCTCTGGTCTGGGAAATCACGGAAGAGGGCGCGGCGCCACCGTACGAGGTTTCCCCGGGCGACTTCGGCTTTGCGCCGGTCAGGCCGGAGGATATCCGGGGAGGAACGCCGGAGGAAAACGCGGCGGCGCTGCGCGGTATCCTGGGCGGGGAGAAAAGCCCGCTGAGAGACGTGGTGGCGCTAAACGCCGCTGCCGCCCTGCTCGCCGGAGACAAAGTAAAAGAACTGGGAGAAGGCGTGCGGCTCGCCGAGGAGATAATCGACAGCGGCCGCGCCCGGGAAAAGCTGGAAGGACTGGTAAAGCTGAGCCGGAGACTGGAATAAAGAGATGACCGTGCTGGAAGAAATCGTCGCCGGGAAAAGAAAAGAGGTAGAGCAACGGAAGCGGAGCATTCCTCTGGAGAAACTGGAAGAAGACATCCGCCGCCGGGAGACGCCGCTCGACTTTGCCGGGGCGCTCCGCGGCGAGGGGGTGCGGCTGATTGCCGAGGTGAAGCAAGCCTCACCGTCGAAAGGACTGCTCTGCCCCGAGTTCGACCCGGTAGAGCTGGCGGAGGTCTATGCCACCAGCGGGGCGGCGGCCATCTCCGTGCTGACCGAGGAGAAGTATTTCCGGGGGAGTCTGGAGCACCTGGCGGCGGTGCGGGAAAAGGTGGGGCTTCCCCTGCTGAGAAAGGACTTCATCTTTGACCCGTACCAGGTGTACGAGGCACGCGCTTACGGAGCGGACGCGCTGCTGCTGATAACGGCAATTCTCCGGCAGGAGCAGCTGGAAGAGCTGATAGCGGCGAGCCACAGTCTCGGTCTGAGCTGCCTGGTCGAGGTGCACGACGAGGCGGAGACAGAGCGGGCGCGGCGAACCGGGGCGGGGATAATCGGCATCAACAACCGGGACCTGAAAACGCTGGCCGTAGATATCGAGACCACCCGCCGCCTGGCGCCGCTTGTCCCGGAAGGGTGTGTTGCAGTGAGTGAAAGCGGTATCCGGGGCGGAGATGACGTCAGAAAAATGAAGGAATGGGGAATCAGTGCTATACTGGTGGGAGAGACACTGGTCACGGCGGAAGATATCCCATCCAGGATAAGGGAGCTGGTAAGATGACACGCATCAAGATTTGCGGCATAAGGGAAGAGGAGCACGGTCTGGCGGCGGCGCGGGGCGGGGCCGACTTTATCGGCCTGGTGTTTGCGCCGAGCCGGCGCCGGATTACCCCGAAGCAGGGTAAAAAAATAGTGACCGCGGTGAAGGAAAACGGGTATAACATCGAGACGGTGGGGCTTTTCGTCAACGAGCCGGCGAAGAAGGTAAACGAGATTGCCGATTTCTGCGGGCTGGACCGGGTGCAGCTGGCCGGGGAGGAGACGTGGGAGTACTGCCACGATATAGACCGGCCGGTATTCAAAGTAATCAGGGTGAAGCGGAGCCAGAGCGCCGAGGAGCTAGTGGAGATGCTGGAAGAGGGACTGAAGGTGCTCGATGAGAAAAAGTTCGTTCTTTCCCTGGACGCCTACGTGAAAGGGAAGCACGGCGGGACCGGGATAAAGATAGACTGGGCGCAGGCGCGGCCGGTAAGCGAAAGGTTCCCGATAATCATCGCCGGGGGGCTGACCCCGGAAAACGTGGGGCGGGCGATAAAGCAGGCGGCGCCGTGGGGGGTGGACGTTTCCTCGGGCGTGGAAGTACAGGGGAAGAAACACGCCGCCCGGATGAAGGCTTTTATCGAGGCGGTAAGGAAAGCCGATGAGCAACAGCAGCAGGCCTGACCGCCGGGGCTATTACGGGGAGTACGGGGGGAAGTTCGTCCCGGAAACCCTGATGCCCGCGCTGAGCGAGCTCGGGCTGGCGTACGCCGAAGCCCGCGCCGACGCCGATTTCCAGGAGGAGTTCCAGCACCTCTGCCGGGACTTTATCGGCCGACCGACGCCGCTTTACGAGGCGCGCCAACTTTCCGCCCGGGCGGGCGGGGCCACCATTCTGCTGAAGCGGGAAGACCTGGCGCACACGGGGGCGCACAAGATAAATAACGCCGTGGGGCAGGGGCTGCTGGCGCGGCGGATGGGGAAAAGGAGAATCATCGCCGAGACCGGGGCCGGACAGCACGGGGTGGCCGCGGCCACGGTATGCGCCATGCTCGGCCTCGAGTGCATCGTCTATATGGGAGAGGAAGATATACGGCGCCAGATGCCGAACGTCCACCGGATGAAGCTGATGGGCGCCGAATTACGCGCCGTCAGCACCGGCAGCCGGACACTGAAAGACGCCATCAACGAAGCCATACGCGACTGGGTGAGTAATGTCCGGGACACCTACTATCTAATTGGCTCGGTGGTGGGGCCGCACCCTTATCCCTTGATGGTACGCGATTTCCAGTCGGTTATCGGGCGGGAGACCAGGGAGCAGGCACTGGCCCGGTGCCGTTGTCTGCCGGACTACCTGGTGGCGTGCGTGGGCGGGGGGAGCAACGCCATCGGCCTGTTCCACCCGTTTTACGAGGATAAAGAGGTCAGATTCGTGGGGGTGGAAGCGGCGGGGCGCGGTGTGGAGACGGGTCTCCACGCCGCCACGCTGGCGGTGGGAAGGGCAGGGGTCCTGCACGGGGCCAGGTCCTACCTGCTGGAAGACAGGCACGGGCAGGTGCTGGCCACCCACAGCATCGCCGCCGGGCTGGACTATCCGGGAGTGGGGCCGGAACACAGCTACTACCGGGATACCGGCCGGGCCAGCTACGTAAGCGCCACCGACGAGCAGGCGCTGGAGGGTTTCCGCCTGCTCTGCGCTACCGAAGGCATTATTCCGGCAATCGAGCCATCGCACGCCATCTACCACGCCGTGGAACTGGCCGCCGACCTGCCGCCGGAACGGACAATCGTCGTCAACCTTTCCGGGCGCGGGGACAAGGACCTGGATACCGTGCTCCAACTGACGGGGGCGGAGTAATGGACCGCCTGGCCCCGGTTTTCAAGTCGGGCCGCAAGGCGCTAATCGTCTATATTACCGCGGGCTACCCGGACATCAAGGCCACGGAAAAAATAGCCGCCGTTCTCGCCGAATCCGGCGCCGATATCATCGAGCTGGGGATACCTTTCTCCGACCCGCTGGCGGACGGGGCCACCATCCAGAAGGCCAGTTTCCGCGCCCTGCAGCAGGGAGTCACACCGGAGATGTGCCTGGAGGCGGCGGCCCGCCTGCACCGGAAGATAGAGACGCCACTGGTATTTATGACCTACTACAATCCGGTGTTCAACTACGGTCCGGAGGCGTTTTGCCGGAGCGGCGCAGAAGCGGGAGTAAGCGGGCTGATAGTTCCGGACCTGCCGCCGGAAGAGGGAGCGGAGATGGAAAAGCTTACCCGGCAGCACGGCCTGGACCTGATTTACCTTCTGGCGCCCACCAGCCCGGAGGGACGGATTGCCGCGGCCGCGGGGCGGTCACGGGGGTTTGTCTACCTGACTTCACTGGCGGGGGTCACCGGCTCCAGAAAAACGATAGCCGCAGACCTGGAGAGCTTCGTGGGGCGGGTGAGGGAGAAAACAAACAAGCCCCTCTGTGTCGGCTTCGGGATATCCAGTCCGGAACAGGCGGAGCGCATCGCTGCCATCGCCGACGGCGTAATCGTCGGCAGCCGCCTGCTGGAACTGATCGAAGACGACCCGGGGTTATCATCACTGAGGGACTTTGTCCGGAGGCTGAGAAAGGCGGTGGACTCCGCCGGAGCCCGGGGGGAATAGCTTCCGCTTCCCCGCTCCAGTCTTTTTGAGGGTCTTTATTTGCACCCGTGGTTCTGTGCTTACCTCACCACCGGCCTCTCCCAAAGATACTGATGATAATTCATCCCCGTTGCACCTCTTTGAGAGGGGGACACGGGGGTGAGCACAAAAAGCAACCAGAAACAAACTGAAGCTTTTTCAGCGCATCTGGCTTTCAACGTTTCTGCATCCCGGGGTCACGGCGTGGAAAACCCTTTACATACCACCGGCAGAGGTCTACAATGAGAGCAGACGATAAACCGAAAGGGGGGTGATACCTGTGGGCATCGAGTGGTTCCGCGACCTGGCAATAATCATCCTGGGGCTGGGAGCAACCATCAGCGCGGTTCTGATAGCAATAATGGCGTGGATGCTTTACCGCAAGCTCAGGCCGATTCTTGATTCCGCACAAATCACCGCCAAAACCCTGGAGAACCTTTCCGTGACCGTAGGGGAAGAGGTATACCGGCCCCTCGCCCAGGTAGTCGGCTTTATCCAGGGAGTACGCAACGCAGTAAAGTTTACCGGCCGGTTCAGAAAACACTGAATTCAGAATAAGGAGGAGGTAATGACGGAAAAAGACACGGGCACCAGCTTTATCATCGGTTTCCTGGTGGGAGCCGCCGCGGGAGCCGCTATCGGCTTTCTGTATGCGCCGAAACCCGGCGCCGAGACCAGAGCGCTACTGAAGGAGAAAGCAGCCGAGGCGGAGAGAAGAGCCGCGGAGACTACGCGGAAGGCGAGAGAGGCCGCCGCCAGGGCGGAAAAAAGGGTGGAGGAGAAGCTCCACCACAAGCCAGCCGAAGCCGAAGAAGAATAGGTATTCACCCGAAAGGGTTCTAACGGCAAACTCACCTTTTACCGGCCCGGTAGGCGGTAAAATGGGGGGTGAGTTTTATCTATTATGGTTAGCTTTTTTAACAGGCACTGGCGGGCGATTATTCTGGCACTGAGTGTCATCATCGTCTTATGGGTGCTGTTTCTGCTGCGCACGGCCCTGATTCCTTTCATCATCGGGCTGGTGCTGGCCTATCTGTTCATGCCCGCCATTACCTGGTTCGAGCGAAAACTGCCGCGTCCGGGAAGCCGGATGGTACTCAAGCGTATCCTTTCCATAATTCTGGTATTCGTGATACTCTTCGGTTTTATCGGCCTGTTTTCCTATTTTATCGTGACCGCGGTTATCGATTCGACAATCACCCTGCTGGAAAACACCCCCTTCCTTATCGGCAAGAGTTTGCAGCAGATACAGGAGTGGCTGGAAGTGGTGAGGAGCCAGTTTCCCCCCGAGATACGCGCGGAGGTGGACAGCGCCCTGCTCGAAGGGGGGATGACGCTGGGGAAAGTGATACGGGACGCCTTTGTCCAGGGGATTACCTTTATCCCGCGCAACATTTCCATATTCCTGGGGCTAGCGGCGCTGCCCCTTTTTCTCTTCTACCTGTTAAAGGATTCGGAGAAGCTGACCTGCAACCTCTATTCGGCGCTTTCGCCGGCGGCAGCCGAACACGTTAAAAACATAGCGTGTATTCTGGAGAGAGTGCTCGGCCGTTACCTGCGGGCGCAGCTTATGCTGGGGCTCATCGTGGCCTACTTTACGTTTGTCGGTCTGCTCATTCTGGAGATACCGTTCGCCCTGGTGCTGGCCTTGCTGGCGGGGGTAGGCGAGCTGGTTCCCACACTGGGGCCCTGGCTGAGCGGCGCCATCGTGGCCATCGTGACCCTGGCGGTAACGCCGGATAAAGTGCTGTGGGTCATCCTGCTTTTCCTGATCATCCAGTTACTGGAAAACAGTCTACTGGTGCCCCGCATCCAGGGTGGTTTCCTGAGGTTACACCCGGCCCTGCTGATACTGCTGCTGGTGCTGGGGGCTTACATTGCCGGAATCTGGGGGCTTTTGCTGGCGGCTCCGCTGACGGCTACCGGGATCGAGATTTACCGGTACATACGCCAGTGCTGCGCGACGGAAAAGGCGGAACCGCCGGCGTAATAACCGACCGGCAAGCCTGTCACCGGAGGCCCCTCTCTGCTATAATGAAAGCATGGATAAGCCGCTGCTGGTCCTCTTTGACGGCAACGCCCTGATTCACCGCGCTTACCACGCCCTGCCGCCGCTGACGGTGCGCAAGACGGGGGAAATGGTGGGGGCGGTCTACGGATTCACCCAGATGCTGCTCAAGGTAATCAGCGAGCTTAAGCCCACCCACTACGCAATCGCCTTCGACCGGAAAGCGCCCACTTTCCGACACCAGCTCTTTGACCGGTACAAAGCGCACCGTCCGCCCGCGCCGGAAGAGCTCTTGCAGCAGATAGGAAGGGTCAGGGAGATGGTGGAAGCTTTCCGCATCCCCCTGTTCGAGCTTGATGGTTACGAGGCGGACGACCTGCTGGGGACTCTCAGCCAGCAGGCCAGCCAGCAGGGCGTGGATATCATCATCGTCACCGGGGACGCGGACACCATGCAGCTGGTCTCTCCCCGGGTAAAAGTGCTTTACCCCAAACCGGGTAAAAGCTTCAGCGACACCATGCTTTATGATGAGGAAGCGGTGAGCCACAAATACGGGGTAAAGCCGGAGCAGATCGCCGACCTGAAAGGTTTGACCGGGGACACTTCAGATAATATCCCCGGGGTGCGCGGTATCGGCGGGAAGACCGCCGCCAGGCTTATCCAGCAGTACGGCAGCGTGGAAGAAATCTATGCCAACCTGGACCGGGTGACGCCGCCCCGCATCCGGGAGATACTGAAGGAAAACGAAGCGACCGCCCGCCAGAGCAAAGAACTGGCCACCATTATCAGCGAAGTCCCGGCCCGCCTGGACCTGGAGAAGTGCCGCATCAGCCAGTATGACCGCCAGAAGGTAACCGAACTATTCCGCGAGCTGGAATTCACCCGGCTGAGGGAAAGGCTGCCGGAAGTTGACTCCCGGATAAACGCTGACACCGACGAAGGTATTTCCCCGGAGCGGGAGACGCCGCCGACGACCTGCCGTGTGGTGAAAACGCCGGCCGACCTGGACGAACTGACGGCCCGCCTTTCCGGAGTAAAAACGTTTACTTTTGACACGGAGACGACGGGCCTGAACCCGATGACAGCACAGCTGGTGGGGATATCCGTATCACCGGCGCCCGGAGAGGCCTGTTACATCCCGCTGGGGCACGTGGGCTGGGGGGAGGTGGAGCAGCTACCACTACAGACAGTCCTGGAGCGTCTCCAGGGGCCGCTGGCAGATGGTGCCCTGGCCAAGGCAGCCCACAACGGCAAGTACGACATGATGGTACTGGCACAATGCGGGGTGGAGGTCCGTAACCTGAGATTCGATACCATGGTGGCCGCCTATCTCCTGGGAGAAAAAACACTCAGCCTGAAGAGCCTGGCCTTCGGGAGGCTGGGCCTGGAGATGACGCCCATAACGGAACTTATCGGCACGGGGGCCAGGCAACTGTCAATGTCCCAGGTGGAAATAGGCCGGGCGGCGGAATACGCCTGCGCCGATGCCGACGTGACGGGCCGGCTGGCGGCACGACTCGAAACCGAGCTCAGGGAACAGGGTCTGTGGGAGCTATTCTCCGAAGTGGAAATGCCGCTGGTGCCGGTACTCCTGCAAATGGAGCGAAACGGCATCGCCCTGAACGAAGAATTATTAACCAATATGTCACGCCAGCTCGGGGAGCACCTACTCAAGCTGGAAGAAGAAATTTTAGACTATGCTGGGCACCAGTTTAATATTAACTCAACTCAGCAATTGAGTTCTGTCTTGTTTAAGGAGTTAAAATTACCTCCGGGACGCAGGACAAAAAATGGTTATTCTACAGAAGCTTCGATCCTACAAGGCTTACGCCATACTCACCCAATAGTAGAGCTTATTTTAGAATACCGCCAACTGTTCAAGATTAAGTCAACCTATACTGATAGCTTAGTCAGTTTAGTCAATTCGAAAACTGGACGAGTGCATACCAGTTTTAACCAAACGCAGACAGCTACCGGTCGGATTTCCTCAAATGAACCCAATCTACAAAACATCCCCATCCGCGGCGAACTGGGTGGGGAAGTAAGAAAAGCCTTCGTCGCCCCGGAGGGCACCCGCCTGCTGGGGGCGGACTATTCCCAGATTGACCTGAGGGTGCTGGCGCATCTCTCCGGAGACCCGCACCTTCTCCAGGCATTCAACCGGGACGAGGATATCCACGCCGCCACGGCGGCGCAACTCTTCGGTGTCGGCACGGCAGAGGTGACCGGGGATATGCGCCGGCTGGCCAAGACGGTCAACTTCGGGGTGATTTACGGGATGAGCGAGTACGGACTGGAGCAGGCCACGGAGCTCTCCCGGGAAGAGGCGGGCCACTTTATCGCCGAGTACTTCCAGAAATACGAAGCTGTGAAAAGATACCTCGATGCCACCAAGGAAGAGGCGAGAAAGACGGGCTACATTCAGACCATGCTGGGCAGGAGGCGTTTCATCCCGGAAATAAACTCCGCCAACCGCCAGGTGAGAGAGGCTGCCGAACGCACCGCGATCAATATGCCGGTACAGGGCACTTCCGCCGACATCATCAAGGTGGCCATGGTCAACCTGCACCGGGAGATGGGAAAGCGGCGTCTGGAAAGCAAGCTGCTGCTCCAGGTGCACGACGAGCTCGTCTTCGAGGTGCCGGAGAAGGAGATAGAGACGATGCGCCGCCTGGTACCGGAAATAATGTGCGCCGCCCTGGAGCTGAGCGTCCCGTTGAAGGTGGACACCAAGACCGGGGCCAGCTGGGAGGAGATATAGAGATGCCGGAACTACCGGAAGTGGAGACAGTACGAACCGAACTGACGCCCCACATCATCGGGCGCAGGCTTGCCGATATCAGCTTCGCCTGGGGAGGAATCGTGAAGCAAATGCCGGCCGCCGAGCTCCGTTCCCGTATCATCGGGCAAGAGATAACCGGGCTGGACCGATACGGGAAATACCTGGTCTTCACCCTGTCCGGAGACGACCTGCTGGTGCTGCACCTGAAGATGAGCGGCTCTCTGCTGGTGAGCCGGGACTCCGCCGAGCCGCCGAAGTATACCCGGGCGATATTATACCTGGACACGGGGACGCGGATAATCTTCCGGGACCCGCGGAAGTTCGGGGCGATGTGGCTGGTGGGAGACCGGCGGGAAATAACCGGCAAGCTGGGGCCGGAGCCGCTGGAAGCCGGTTTCACCGCGGAGGTGCTGGCGCAAAGGCTGCGCCAGCGGAAAGCGCCGATAAAAGCCCTGCTCTGCGACCAGTCCGTGATTGCGGGCATCGGCAACATGTACGCCGACGAGGCCCTTTACGCGGCGCGGATACACCCTTTACGGACGGGGGGCGCCCTCTCCACCGGGGAGATTGAACGCCTCTACGGCGCCATCCAGGAGATACTGCGGGCGGCCATCGGCAACAAGGGAGCGAGCATCGTCAACTATTACCGGCCCGAAGGCGAGCCGGGGACGGCCCATTTCCAGTTCAAGGTGGCCCACGGGCGGGGCAGCACCTGCCCGATACACAATGTTTCCATCCAGCGCATCACGGTGCGCAACCGCGGCACCTATTTCTGTCCGGTCTGCCAGGTGAAAGACTAATCGGCAAGCCGGAACGGCGGATAGCGGTCAGTGGTCAGAAGAAAGGCGTACATCTCTACCCTCAGTGACCACCGCATTACGCCGACCACGAAATCAAACAGGCCGCGGGGGTAGCGGGCGGTAAACAGGATGGCGAACCAGGCGATGATAACCGACACTATACCGGCGATTCCCAGGAAGAAAAGGATGACGTAGTGGGGAATGGCGAGAAACCACTTCACCAGGGGCATTCCCCGCCCGAGGTCTCGTTCCGCTTCCGGATACGGTATCTCAATATGAACGGCCTGCTCTTCATCAGTTGACGGGTATTCATCCCTGAGCAAGGCCTGGTAAGCCAGGACACGGAGGCTGAACCTGGTCAGCGCTACGTTCCAATCGAACCACCAGCGCGGGTACTTCT
The DNA here is from genome assembly GCA_964615345.1 of uncultured Dehalococcoidaceae bacterium. Taxonomy (GTDB): domain Bacteria; phylum Chloroflexota; class Dehalococcoidia; order Dehalococcoidales; family RBG-16-60-22; genus JACZSH01. Next base: position 11,441 of record CAZTMR010000028.1, read on the forward strand.
TGCGGAAAAGCAGCATCAATACCAGCGGCAGAAAGACAAAGCCGACACCGCTATACTGCCAGGTCCACCCCTCAGCGGAGGTTTCCTGACCGCCGCCAATCCCGGTTAATAAGACCAGGATTATGTAGATGGGGATTACGGTGAAAATCCGGAAAAAAGTGGTCAGCCGGTTCAGCGGTCTCTCCGGGTAATCCACGGACAGACTCAGAGGGTAAGCAGTTGCAAAATCGGCCATAGCGATTACCTCCTTGCGCTAGATAATTCCCGCCAGCGGCGAGGCACTCCGGAATACCGCCGGGAGCATCTCCGCCACAAAGCCGAGCCTCTCCATCAGGAACAGGATAACCCCGGAGCCAGTGACCGCCGCTTCCAGCCAGTCGAAAACGGGGTAAGCTGAGATTAACAGGGTAAACAGCACCAGGCCGATGGCGGTCTGGAACAGGTTCGAAATGCCGCCGGCCAACCGGAAGATTATGCCCCGCTTCCAGATGGTCCGGACAATCTTCTGCGGTATCCAGAAGATAACGTGCAGGATAACGCCTATCACCACCAGGGCAATGAAGAAGCCGACAAAGTTTTCCCAGTTCCGACCGGGGAGGAAGGAAAGCAAGGAGGCAACCAGGCGATAAGACGCGCCGGAGAGGGGGATGGCCGCCAGAAAGACGGTGAGCGAAAAGAGCCGTTTTACCGCCCCTTCTTTCGCCCCGCCGAAAAAGCCGAGGATAAGGATGATAACCGTCAGGATGCTGACCAGCGCCATAACGCCATTATCCTACTCCATCCAGCCCGCCGTGGCAAGAGGAAGAAAACGGATGCCTAGTGCTCTTCTTGCTCCGGCTCCACGGGGCACTCCTCCGGGTGCAGGGAGCAGAACAGGTCATTGTTCCCGCAATCGCGGCACTCGAACTGGAGGGTACTGTGCTCGATATCAAACCGGCTGCGGAGCACTTTTTCCAGGTCCCGGCGGATTTCCCCCGCCCGGCTGAGCGGGAGGTCCCTGACCAGCACGTGGCAGCTCATGGCGTGCAGCTCCGGAGAGATGCTCCAGACGTGGACATCATGCACGTCCACGACACCTTCAATTTCTTTCAGGACACCGACCATCCGGTCAACGTCTATCTGGGGAGGGGCGGCTTCCAGCAGGACTTTCATACCTTCTTTCAGGATACGCCAGCCGGCGAGGATGACGATAAAGCCGATAAGCACGCTGATGAGCGGGTCGACGACGAACCACCCCGTCAGCATAATGATAAACGCCCCGATGATGACTCCGACGGAGGCCAGCGCGTCTCCCAGCACGTGCCAGAAAGCGCTGCGGACGTTCAGGTTACTCCGCTGCTCCTGGCGCAGCCAGAAGGCGATGAAGATATTGACGCCCAGGCCGACGACGGCCGCCGCGAGCATAAGGGCGCTGTTTACTTCCGGCGGCTGCTGCCAGCGGCGGTAGGCCTCATAAAAGATGACCGCGGCGATGGCGAAGATGGATGCGGCGTTCACCAGGGCGATGATAACCCCTACCCGGTGATAGCCGAAGGTCATCCGGCTGCTGGCGGGACGCTCCGCCTGCCGGACACCGTACCAGCTCAGGGAAAGGGCGATAACATCAGCGAAGACGTGGCCGGCGTCACTGAGGAGAGCCAGGCTGTTGGCGAGAAATCCTCCCACCAGCTCCACGACCAGTATCAGGCCGGTCAGCGCAATCCCCAGCCTCAGCTTACTGCCGACCGGCACCAGGTGATTATGCCCATGGTTCGCCAACCATCTCCCTCCTTATTCCTCTTTACCGACCATTGCGGAAAGCACCGAGGCATAGGCGTCAAAGGTATTTGCGTCAAAGAGGACAAAACATACTTCCCGCAGGCCAGTATTTTGCTCGCGGAGAAAGGCTGTAACCGTCTCCAGGGCGACGCGGGCGGCTTTTTCCACCGGGTAACCGTAAACGCCGGTGCTTATGGAGGGAAAGGAGACACCGGCCAGTTTATTCTCCGCGGCCAGTTCCAGGCTCTCCCGGTAGGCACTGGCCAGGACTGTTGCTTCCGCCTGGCCGCCGCCGCGCCAGACCGGGCCCACGGTATGGATGACGTATTTCGCCTCAAGTTTGCCGCCGGTGGTGATTACCGCCTTGCCGGGGGGCAGGCGCCCCTGCCGGGAAACAATCTGCCTGCATTCTTCCAGGATGTCCGGGCCGCCAGCGCGGTGAATGGCGCCGTCCACGCCACCGCCACCCATCAGGCCGGAATTAGCGGCATTGACGATGGCGTCAGTGGTCTGGCGGGTGATATCTCCTTTCCGCAGAGAGAGCCTGGCCCGGTTAATGGTTACCTGCACCGGCCCGTCTTCCATAGCCACCTCTCCTATTGCTCTTTCAGGTAGTCAAGCGCCCAGCGGACGGCTTCTTCCCCCTCCAGTTCCAGTTCCATATCCGGAGATATACCCTTGCCTTCAATAATACGTCCGTCCGGGGTAATCCAGCGCGAGATGGTGATGTATAAACCGGAGCCGTCATCAAGCTGGCGGAGGATATTGACGCTGCCTTTGCCGAATGTCTGCTGCCCGGCGATGGTGGCCCGCCCGTGGTCCTGCAGCGCCCCGGCCAGCACTTCGCTGCCGCTGGCGCTGGCGCCGTCCACCAGAACCACCATGGGTAAATCGACGGTGATATGGACCGGGGTCACGTCATAAGTAGTTACCTCTCCCCGGTTATCCCTGACCTTGACCACCGTTCCTTCCGGGAGGAAGTAGGAGACGACGCTGATAACTTCATCGAGCAACCCGCCGGGGTTATGCCGGAGGTCCAGGACGATTCCGGCGGCTTCCTGCGCCACCGTCTCTTCCAGAATGGGGAGTAATTCATCCGCGGTGCGGCCGGTAAAGTGCGTTATGTCAATGTAAGCGATGTCCTCTCTCATCTCAAAAGAGGCGCTGGTAAGCTCGATGCTGTCGCGGACAATCTCGATTTCCACCGGTTCGGTCTCCCCCTGGTGCCGGATGAGAAGCACCACGGTAGTCCCTTTGGGTCCCCGGATATTGAGCACCGCTTCCGCCAGGCTCATATCAGAGGTGTCTTCCCCGTCCACTTCCAGTATGATGTCACCGGCCTGGATTCCGGCCATGTCCGCAGGAGAGCCGTCAATGGGGGCGATGACGGTTAACTGCTCTTCACGGATGCCCACCTGGGCACCGATGCCCTCGATTTCTCCGTGCAGGCCGCTGACTCCCAACTGAAAGCTGTCTTCATCCAGAAACGAAGTGTAGGGATCGTCCAGCTCCTCGATAATGCCACGGATGGCGGCGTGGCTCAGGGCGGTATCATCCAGCCGGTCCCGGTCCACGTAGTCGTGAAAAATGTAGTCCCAGGCCTGGGTCAACACACCCTTGCCTTCGGTCGAGCCGGGGAGAGAACGTGTCCCGAAGGTATAACCGGCCCCGAAAACTGCACCCAGCACGGCGATTATCAGCAGGGCGGCCAGCAGTTGCTTCATGTTTTTCGGCATTACTTTTTCTCTTTCTTATCGGTGGGGGAACACCGGCAGCGTAATCTCCGGGCCAAGTAAACCTGTAAGCCGAGTTCTGTACTCCGCCGAAGCGGAGCGGTGACCATCTATCTAGCCCCGGTGTTACCACCGGGGTCGAGCGGCCTACCCGGGGACGGACCGGGCGTTCCTTTATCCCTCTATTCGGCCTTGCTCCGGATGGGGTTTACCCAGCCGGCCGGTCACCCGGCCGCTGGTGAGCTCTTACCTCACCATTTCACCCTTACCCGGCGGAGAGCCGGGCGGTATGTTTCTGTGGCACTTTCCGTAGGGTCACCCCTCCTGGGTATTACCCAGCATCCTGCCCGGTGGAGCTCGGACTTTCCTCCCCGCAGCTGCGGGGCGGCCACCCGGTTTACTTGACCCACCTATAGTCTATTCCGGTATACCCGGTTAGTCAACCGCGGCGTCCAGCGCGGCATTGGTCAGGGCGTCAGCGGCCGTGTTCCGGCGCCGGGGCACGTGCCGGATAGAGAAGCTGTCCAGGTCTGCCTGCAGCCGTTTTACTTTTTGAAAGAGAGGTTTCAGTCCCGCGTTTTTCACCCGGTACCGGCCGGTAACCTGCCGCACCACCAGCTCCGAGTCCGAGTTCACGCTGACCCGACGCGCCCCCAGCGAGACCGCTTTTTCCAGCGCGGCAATCAGCGCCCGGTATTCCGCCTGGTTATTGGTGGTGGTGCCGATACGCCGGGAAAGCCGGGCCAGAGTATTTCCCTCCACGTCCTGAATCACGGCGCCCAGTGCCGCCGGCCCCGGGTTACCGCGGGAGGCACCGTCCACCCAGATTACCACGTTTTCCGTACTCATCCGTTCTCCTTTCCGCTCTCCGGGAATTACTACCGGACAGGCAAGGCAGGCAATGGGGAGGCTGTGAACACAGCGGTCCTTATCTGCCCCGGGGTATGGGCCCGGGTTAGCCCCGTTCTGCGAGACGTTTCAGGGCAGGTACAGGATACGCCCGCAGCTACTGCAGTGCACCAGGTTACCACTCCTTACCTGCTGCAACTCGCTGGAAGGGAGGGATATCCGGCAGCCCTGGCAGATACCTTGCTCCACGCGGGCCACGGCCCGCCCTTTCTGCTTGCGGAGCCGGTCATAAGCGCCGAACGCCGGGGCGTCTATCCCGGAAGAAAGCGTCTGCCGGTTTCGCTCCAGGTCCGCCAGTTTACCGGCCAGCGTTTCCTTCTCCGCGGCCAGTTTTTCCTGTTCCCGCTCCCACCCGGTTTCCACCTTTCCCAGGTGCACTTCAGCGGCGGCAGCGGCGCTTTCGGCGCGCTCAACCTCGTCCAGGGTGGAAAGCACATTATCATCGAGCCGGTCACGCCGGGTCTTGAGCAGCTCTACCTCGTGCTGGAGGCCGGTCAGCTCCTTGGGGTTCTGGATACGGCCGCTGTAGAGCTGTTCTTCCGCTGCCTTCAGCCTGGCAACAAGGTCATCATTTTCCTGCTCGGCGCGGCGCTGGCGGCGGCGGGCTTCTTCCAGCCCGTGTTTTGCCGAGGCGAGGTTTTCCCGGGCTTTCCGGACCACGGTATCATCGCCGAGCCGCTGGCGCAGCCGGGCCATCAGCTTCTGCGCCGACTCGATCTCGAGGTCCAGTTCCTGGAGCCGGTATAACCGACGGGCGATATCCATAGCAGTACTCAGCCCATTCTATAATGGCGGCCGGCCAAACCGCAAACGCGGCGCGGGCCAAAGTAATGACAAAGTGCGGTGGCCGTTATCAGAACATTAGTGCTACTATATTGGCGGCGGAAAGTCCGGGAGGCGAGAGGGGAACTTTTGCAGAGTCAGACGGAAAGGAGAAACCGATGAAGCTACTGCGGTTGGCCGTGGAACGGCAAAAATGGGACCTGGCGGCCCATACCATCGTCCTGGCGGCTGCCCGGCACCTGGAGAACGGAGAGAAACCAAATGCCAGCAGAAAGAAAAAAGAAAAGCGGCGCCCAAAGGGGTAACCAGAACGCGCGGAAGCACGGGTTCTATTCCAGGGTGCTCGACGAGGCGGAGAAAATCGATTTCGAGGTCGCGGCCGGCGTAGAGGGTATCGACGGCGAAATTGCCCTGCTCCGGGTGAAGATAAAGTCCGTGCTGGAGAACGACCCGGAGAACGTCAAGTTGATAATGCAGGCGACGAACACGCTGGCAGGTCTGGTGAAGACCCGTTACCGGATCAGCCGGGAGCAGCGCAGCGGACTGCGGGAGGCAATCGGCAACGTGCTGCGGGAAGTGGCGCTGCCGCTGGGAATCGGCGTGGGGGCGGCACTGGAGAAGTAAAGGCACGTTTCAGAAACGGGAACCCGCCGTCCTTCTGGACGGCGGTAAAAGGATGACGGGAGATTGCTTCAGCGCCGGTCTGCTGGCAATAACAGGAAAGTTAAAAGGAGGGAGAGCGATTAACGCGGCGGCCCTGAACAGGCTGCGTCCCTACCAGCAGGCGGCGGCGCAGGCGATACTGGAGAGCGTCTTCGAGGGAAAGGGGATGACTTTCTCGGTGGAGATTGCCCGCTAGGGCGGCAAGAACGAGCTTTCCGCGCAGCTGGAGTTGCTCTTGCTGACGCTGGGCATGGACCGGCCGGAAAACCTGGTAAAATGTTCGCCGACCTTCCGGCCGCAGTCGCTTATCTCGATGTCGCGACTGAAGGAGCGGCTGAACGACGCCGGGTTCGGCCGCGCCTGGAAAACGGAGCTCGGCCATATCATCCGGCTGGGCGAGGCGAGGGCGGTATTCCTCTCCGCGGAAGAGACGGCCAACGTAGCCCATCTTTACCAAAATTTGTACCGAAGCGGTTTATTTTACGTCTCTTCAGG
>CAZTMR010000029.1:0-17259 GCA_964615345.1 uncultured Dehalococcoidaceae bacterium
CCGCCCGATGTCGTTCCTGGCCAGGTCCACCAGCATCAGGTGCTCGGCGCGCTCTTTCTCGTCGTTGCGCAGCTCCTCGGCCAGCCGGGCGTCTTTTCCCGCGTCCCGGCTGCGCGGCCGCGTCCCGGCGATGGGGTGGTTGGAGACCACCCCGTCCTCCACCCGCACCAGCAGCTCCGGTGACGCCCCCACGATGTGGGTGTCACCCAGGTGCAGGAAATACATGTACGGTGACGGGTTGACCGAGCGCAACGCCCGGTAAACGGCGAAGGGACTGGCTTCAGTGCGCCGCGCCAGCCGCTGTGAGAGCACTGCCTGGATGATGTCGCCGGCGTAGATATGCTCCCTGGCTTTGCTCACGTTGGCCTCGAACTCCGGCTGGGACAGGTTTGACGTTACCGGATACTCCGGCGCGCCGGCCGGCGGGTCTTCCGCTGGAAGCGGCTGCCTCAGCCTTTCCGCCAGGCGTTCGATTTTGCCGGTGGCTTCCCGGTATGCCGAATCAGTATCGCCGTCGAGGTGGGCGTGGGCCACGATTTTAATCTTGTGCGTTAGATGGTCGAAGACGAGTAGCGTGTCCGCCAGCATCAGTATCGCTTCGGGCAGCCCCAGCGGGTCGCGCTCCGGCGCGGGCAGCTCCTCGAAGTAGCGCGCCACCTCGTAGCCGAGATAGCCCACCAGGCCGCCGTGAAAGCGGGGCAGCCCGGAGACCGCCACCGGCTGAAAGCGACGGAACTCCTCCTCAATCAGGCGCAGGGGGTCTAACGGGTTGTCCGCGCCCGTCTCCAGCACCCGGGAAGGCTCGGTGCCGATGAAGCTGTACCGGGCCAGCCGTTCGCCGCCCTCCACGCTCTCCAGCAAAAAAGAGTAATCGCCGCGGGCAATCTTGAGATAGGCGGAGACCGGCGTCTCCATGTCCGCCATTATCTCCCGGTACACCGGCACCAGGTTGCCCTGTTGCTTCAACTGTCTCACTTCTTCGATTGACGGGTAATACATCCTTCCCTCTCCGGGCCAATAAAAAAGCCTCTCGCCCTCAAAGGGGCGAGAGGCTTGCTTTCGCGGTGCCACCCTTCTTGACCGTCCGTGGTGAAGAGGAGGACGGTCACCTCTGCAGGTACGGAGACGGGTCCTTCCGGTGCTCGCCTCGATACCCCGGGATATGATAACGCTTCCCCTGCGTCACAGCCTACTCGCCATCCGGTCGAAAAACTTTCGGCTTGCGGCTCCCGGGTCCATTCGGCTCCGGCGCTGGCGTCGGCTCACACCTTACCCGACTCTCTGTGCCCCGCTTTGAAGCTTACTACTCCCGTTCGCTGCCTTTACATATAATAACTAATTCTAACAATATTCCGGCAGTTTGTCAAATGGGGGGGAGAGTTTTGTGAGTTCTGGAGCTTTTCATGTTCACCCCCCCCCTGTATCTCCCCCTCAAACAGGTGTCCAACGGAGATGAGCTATCATCATTATGTTTGAGAGGGCCCAGGGGTGAGGTAATCACAAAACAACCAGGTGCAAATAAAACCAGCCCCCCTTAAAAATCCCCCGGCTTTGCGTGTTCTGCTGCTCCCAGGAAAGAGGTGTCGTTGTGCCCGGTCAGGATGAACCGCCCCTTTTCATAGTTGAAAGTGGTGATGCCGCCGGTGTCCTGCCGTATGTTCCAGAAACGTGACTCGTCCAGCCCCAGCAGGGCGCAGATGAGCACCTTGTTCACCACCCGGTGTGCCACCAGCGCTGCCGTTACTTCCTCCCCGCCCGCCGCCAGCCTTTGCACCGGACTCTCCGCTCTCTCCCTTACCTCCGCCAGGCTTTCCCCGCCCGGAAACTTTACCCCCTCCGGGTGCTCCAGCCACCGCCGGTAAAGCTCCCCGTAGCGCTCCTTTACTTCCTGGTGTGACAGGCCCTGCCACTCCCCGAAATCAATGTCGATGATTTCCGGGACATTCTTTACCCCCAGCCCGTGCCGCCCGGCGATTATTTCCGCCGTTTCCCGGGCCCGCGCCAGCGGGCTGGCGTAAACAGTGTCTATCTTCTTCCGGCTCAGGTACTCGCTGAGCCGCTCCGCCTGCGTTCTCCCGGCCTCGTTCAGCGGCACGTCCGCCCGGCCCCGGAATATCTCGGCCGTGTTCCATGCCGTCTCCCCGTGCCTTATCAGCAGGATTTCGCTCATTAACGGTAGTCCTCCGGCAGGGCTGCTTCCAGAGTCAGCCCCCGGCTCTCGAAGGCCGATATTATCGCCGATTTCAGCTCGCCGCCGTCCGGACAGAAAAACAGGTGGCTCCCGCAGCGGCAGTCGCTGGCACCGAACCCGGGAATGGAATCGCACCGGGAACTGATTTCTCCGGCGATGGCGCACTCGAGCCTCTCCCCGGTCTCCCCGCTGAAGATTTCGCTCACGCTCACTTCTGGCAGCAGGTAATCTATGTGCCAGTGCCGCTTCTTATCGGCGCGGAGATGGCGCCTCACCCGCGCCGGAATCCCGCTCCGCGCTGACCCCACATAAGCGTAAAAGCCGGCCGGAAAAGTGCGGGCCGGTAGATTCCCCGCTCTTATCGCCTTTGCTCCGGCCAGCCGGACCAGGAGCGCGTAGCATCCCTTCACCCGGAATCGTCCCTTCTTTCCACCTCTATGGTGCATTCGGTAACCAGCGCCGCGAACGTGCCCACCGCCGCCAGCACCGGGGCCGCCACCACTCCCAGCGCCGCCACCGGCGCCCCGATTGATAAAGGTATCTCTATCAGCGTACGCCCCTCGTGTAAAAGGCGCACTTTCCTGATGTTGCCCTCGTGGATAAGCTGTTTCACCTTGTCCACTATCTCGCTCCCGGACACGTTGAATCTTTCCGTCGGCATCTCCGTCACCTCCGGCAGGACCTGCCCCGGGCCGCCGGTAGCTTTACTCCAGGTCTTTCTTCTTTGCTTCGTATTCCTCTTTAGCTATTTCCCCCCGCGCGTATCTCTTCTTCAGCACCTCCAGCGCCGTGTCCGGGGTCTTGTTCGTGCTCCCCGGTCCCCCAGTGTGGCGCACGGCGGCCACCACCCCCCAGATAATCAACCCCAGCAACACTATCCAGAGAATACCCATCGCTCCCATGAGACCGTAACCTCCCATCATCCAGGGTCCCATCATTCCCCAGCCTTCGTATTGCCCTCCCCAGATTAAGCCTGAGACGGTGGGCAGGATAATCAGAATGGCCAGCACAACTCCCCCGATGATTAGCGCCGTTTTCAGGTTTTTGTCCATCCCTTGCCTCGCTTTTGTGTCGCCGGGGCCGGCGTTCGCGTTATTCGGTGCGGTCGCCGGTGTACCCCCGGTTGCACTGCTTTACTTTGGCCGCTCCGGGTGGAGCTGTGCCGCCCACCACCGGAACGTCTTGATAATATCCTGTCGGGCTTTCACTGTCAATAACCTGTGTCACCCTTTGCCCCTGTTGATAAAACGGTTATTCGTGATATACTGTAAGTCATAGCGGGGCAGGCCCGCATTCCGGCTCTGAAACCGGAAAACACCATCGGTCAAACTTCTTACCGGCAGGAGCAAGAGATGTATACTTTCAAAACCGTCCTCAAACGCGGCTGGTATCCGGCGCTGATAACGGCGCTGGCGGTTGCCGGTTATAGTTACGGCTGGCCCATTACCGTCGTCGCCCCCGCGCTGATTCTCATCCTCTTCATCGGCCTGGTGGTCACCGCCATCCGGGCCCGGGAAAAGCAGCTCGAGTTTTCCGCCATCAAGCTGAGGCAGCTCGCCGAATACTTTAACCACCGCTTTATGGGTGATTCTTCTCTGTCCATCTTCGTTATCATTGACGGCCTGTACAACGTGGATAACCCCAAGTTCTGGGAGTGGGCGCGGGCCTGTGACGCCTCCCAGCGCATCTTCAATAGCTGGTGCAGCAGCTTTATCAGCCGGGTGGACAGTGACGTGGGCGCCCGCCGGTTTTCCAATTACCTCTATACCTACCTCACCGAGCTCTGGCTGATAACCACCCGCTATTATGACTTTGTCGAACAGTTTTATGAGGTTGCCGGGAAAGTTCAGGTCCCGGCGGATACTATTGACCAGTACAACAAGTTCGTTATGGAGTACAACGCCTTTGTCCGGGACTTCCGGGATAATATCACCGAGCTGAGAAACGTCGCTCGTACCAGCATTGAGGCCCCCAGCGTCAAACTGGCGCTGGAACTGCCGGTGGCCGGATAGTTAATCTGTCTTCCCCGGAGAACCAGTGGAAAATGTCAGGCGTTCAAGAGGGGAACCGGAGAAAAAAAGAAAGCCCTGTTAGCGAGTTACTCTCCTTCTCCACCGCTCCGGAGAGGGGAATAATGGGTGAGGGGTTGGAGGTTACTGTGAGCAATCCGGTGGTGGCTATCGTTGGCCGTCAGAACGTGGGCAAGTCCACCCTGGTGAACCGCGTGGCCGGAAAACGGCTGGCCATCGTGGAAGATATGCCCGGAACCACCCGGGACCGCGTTATTGTCGGGGTTTCCTGGCAAGGGTTTGAATTCACTCTGGTGGATACCGGCGGCCTGGAACCCGGCTCTGCCTCTGGCTTGGCCCCGGGCGTGGAAGAGCAGGTAAAAGCCGCCATCGCGGAAGCTGACGCCATTATTTTCCTCGTCGACGTAAAAAGCGGGGTGTTGCCGTCTGACATCGAGGTCGCGGACATGCTCCGCCGGATGAACAAACCGGTAATCCTGGCCGCCAACAAGACGGACAATCGCCGCCTCGAAAGCGCCGTCGTGGAGTTCTACCAACTGGGCCTGGGCGAGCCTCTCCCCGTCAGCGCCCACCACGGGCTCGGCACCAGTGACCTGCTGGACAAAGTAGTCTCCCTCCTCCCCGCCGCCCCCCCCGTGGAAAAAGCCGGACCGGATTTCCTGAAAATCGCCATCGCCGGCCGCCCCAACGTCGGCAAGTCGATGCTGCTCAACGCCCTGCTGGGGGAAAACCGGGCCATCGTCCACGAAATCCCCGGCACCACCCGCGATGCGCTGGATTCCGTTTTCCAGTTTGAAGGGCAAACCGTGTTGCTCATCGATACCGCCGGTGTCAGGCGGCGCGGCCGACTGGGCAGAGGCATCGAGTTTTACAGCGTCCTCCGCACTCTGCGCGCCGTAGACCGGGCGGACGTCGCCCTGCTGGTGCTGGACGCCACCGAGCCCGCCACCGCCCAGGATATGCACATCGCCGGCTATATCCAGCAGGCGGCCAAAGGAGTGATTATCACCGTCAACAAGTGGGACCTGGTTACGGAAAAAGACCGGACACAGTGGGACCGGGCCATCCGCAGGCAGTTCAAGTTTATGCCCTATGCGCCGGTGCTCTATCTTTCCGCAAAGTTCGGCCAGGGCGTAGAAGAGGTGGTTCCTCAGGCGCGCCAGATTTATCAGGAGAGGATGAAAAGACTGCCCACGGCACAGGTCAATAACGTCATCCAGCAGGCGGTAGCCGGTCACAATCTGCCGCGGCTCGGCCGCAAACGACTGAATATCCTGTACGTTACCCAGACGGAGATAAACCCGCCGACGTTTGTTTTTTTCGTCAATGATGCTAAAATAATGCACTTCTCTTACCAGCGCTATCTGGAGAACAAACTGCGGGAGGCTTTCGGCTTTGCCGGGACGCCGCTCCGCCTGACCTTTAAATCGAGAGGAGAGCCATGATAGCTGCTCAGCTCGCTGCCGTGGTACTGGTCGGATACCTTCTGGGTTCCATTCCCTTCGGGGTTATTGTCGGGCGGCGGAGTTCCCGGGTGGACGTCCGGGATTTCGGCAGCGGCAAGACCGGCGCCACCAACGTGCTCAGAGTAGCCGGGAAAAAAGCCGCCGCCGCGGCGATGTTTCTTGACCTGGTCAAAGGGGCGCTGGCGGTGCTGTTTGCCGTGCTGCTTTTCCCGGGGGAGACTCAGCTGTTCACCGCCGGCGGCTGGAGCCTGGTCAATGGCGCCCGCGCGCTGGCGGCGCTTTCGGCGATGGCCGGGCACAAGTGGCCGGTGTTCCTCCGCTTCCGGGGTGGGCGTGGCGTGGCCACCTATTTCGGCGGTCTGCTGCTCCTCTCCCCGCCGGCAGCGTTGTTTGGCGGTGAAATCGTCTTTCTCGGCGCCATCCTGACCCGCTACGTCTCGCTGGGCTCGATATCCGGGGTGGTGGCTGCCCTGGCCATCTTGTTCCCGCTCACCCTCTTTTACGGCTCCCCCATCGAATACCTGCTTTATGCCCTCATCGGGGCGATTTTTATCATCGTGATGCACCGCGATAACATCGCCCGGCTCTGGAACGGCAAAGAGCGCAAGATAGGGGAAAAAGAGAAGGTGAGCGGCCATATGGCGCCCCCCCACTCCTGATAATACCGGCGGGCGCATTTTAGAGGAAAAGGCGTGCCATGCTTAAGATTGCCATTATTGGTACTACCAGCTGGGGAATAGCTCTGGGGGTGCTTGCCGCCCGCCGGGGTATGCAGGTCAGCCTGTGGGCGCGTACCGAGCAAGAGGCGGCGAAACTTGTGAAGAGCGGGCCTGACCCGGAGTCCGCCCCGGACCTGGCTTTTCCTCCCCGCCTCACCATCACCAGTAACCTGAGTGAAGCTCTGGATGAAGCCCGGGCGGTAATTCTGGCCGTCCCCTCGCCGTCGATGCGGCAAAACATCAGGCTGGTGGCGGCCTATCTTGATAAGTCGATGATTATCGCCAGCGCCGCCAAAGGCCTGGAAATCGGCACCGGCAAGCGCATGTCTCAGGTCATCGCCGAGGAGATAAACCCCCGTTTCCAGCCCAATATCTGCGTGCTTTCCGGCCCCAACCTGGCCCGCGAGATTCTCCACGAGCTTCCGGCGGCCACGGTGGTGGCCGCCGAGGATATCACCGTCGCCCGCAAACTGCAGCGGATTTTGACCACCCCCAATCTCTGCGTCTTCACCAATAATGACGTTATCGGTGTTGAACTGGGCGGCGCGCTGAAAAACATCATTGCCCTCGGCGCCGGCATCGCTGACGGACTCGGCCTGGGAGATAACGCCCGGGCCGCCTTTATGACCCGCGGCCTGACGGAGATAACCGCCCTCGGGGTAGCCATGGGCGCGCACCCCCTCACCTTTTCCGGCCTCGCCGGCCTGGGGGATATCGTGGCTACCTGCACCAGTAACCTGAGCCGCAACCATTACGTCGGAATGGAACTGTCCCGGGGACGCTTGCTGGCTGAAATCGTTACCTCTATGAGCCAGGTGGCTGAAGGCATCAGCACCACCCTGGTGGCGCGCAGCCTGGCCCAGAGCTTCGGGCTGGAGATGCCGATTACCGAGAGAGTCTACCAGGTTCTCTATGAGAATGCCGAACCGCGCAAAGTGGCTATGGAAATGGTGGGCGCCAATGCCGGCCACGAGTTGACCGGGCGTAAATGGAGACTTTTTTCCTTCTTCCGGCGGCGCCGGAAACCCCGCCGGCGCTGACACCCTCTACCGGGCCGGGAGACTTACTTCTTTTTTTTCTTCTTCTTTTTCTCCGGTGTCAGCGTCCCCGCCAGCTCCTCGAACAGCTTCCGCTGCTCCTTGGTCAGTGACTCCGGCGTGGCCACAAACAGGCTGACTATCTGGTCGCCTCTCCCGTTTCGCCTCAGGTGGCTGATACCCTGGTTCTTCAGACGGAAAGTCCTGCCCGTCTGGCTGCCCGCCGGAATATTCAGTTTGACCGGTTTTTCCAGGGTGGGCACTTCCACCTCGGCGCCCAGGGCCGCCTGGGCGAAGTTTATCGGCTGCTCGTAGAGGACATCGTCGCCGCTGCGGACGAAGATATCGTGCTCCTCAACCGATACCGTAACGTAAAGGTCACCGGACGAGCCTCCCCTCGCCCCCGCCTCACCTTCGCCGCGCAGCCGTATGCGCGCCCCGTCTTCGATGCCGGCCGGAATCTGGACGCTGATGCGGCGCTGCTGCTTTTCCCGGCCCGTGCCACGGCACTGCGGGCAGGCCTCGGTAACAATCCTCCCCTCGCCCTGGCACTGGTCGCAGACGGTGGTATTGATGTACCTGCCGAAGAGGCTCTGCTGTACGCGCTTCACCTGGCCGGCGCCGTTGCACCGGGGGCACACCGTGGCCTGGGTGCCCGGTTTGGCGCCACTGCCGCGGCACTTGGCGCACGCCTCGGTGCGCTTCAACTGTACCTCTTTCTCGCTGCCGAAGGCCGCCTCCTCGAAGCTGATGGTGCATTCATGGTGCAGGTCTGCCCCCCGCCGCGGCCCCCGCCGGTTGGCGGCGTAGTTCATTCCCCCAAAGAAAGCGTCGAAAATATCGCCGAAACCGCCGAAATCGCCAAAGTCGAACCCTTCGAAACCGCGCGCGTAGGAACCGTCCGTCGCCCGGTGGCCGTACCGGTCGTACGCGGCCCGCTTGTTGGCGTCGGAGAGTATCTCGTAGGCTTCGTTGATCTCCTTGAACTTCGCCTCCGCTCCGTCATTGCGGTTGCGGTCGGGGTGATACTCAAAAGCCAGTTTGCGGTAGGCCTTCTTCACCTCCGCTTCGCTGGCGTCCCGGGATATCCCCAGAACGTCGTAGTAGTCGCGCTTGGTTGCCATAATCTGTATATCCTCTGCCTGGCCCGATTCCCCGAAACCGCCGGGCGCTCGTTTCTGAACGGGGGAATCTAGGTTTCCGGGGAATCTCCCGGAGGCAAAAACTCTCTAATATGATACTAGCAAGACAGCTATCCACTGTCAAGGCGGAAGGGTTCTGTTTGCTTCTGGCTGCCTTTCACGCTCATCCCCGGTATCCCCCTCTCGCGCAGGTGCCACGCAGGCAGGCTATCACCGGTATCTTTCGGAGGAGGGGAGACGGCAAATACAGAACAACCGGGGCCCCTGTCCTGTCCGCGGGCCCAGCGGCGGCCGGTAAAAAAGCGACAGAACGCCATTGACGCTCTAGAACATATGTGCTAATCTGGCACCGTCAGTTACTTTGAGGTGGGCTATGACGCCGGCGTATTACGAATGGGACGGACAGGACATCCGGTGCCGGGAGGAGGAAAACCCGGAGACCGGCCACCCGGACCTGCCACCGGAGTTCTGCCACTACCGCGATGAAGGCTGTGACCTGGCCGCCTCCTGCCTGAACTGCCCCTTCCCGGAATGCGTTGACGATCTGCCCGGCGGCAGGCAGCGCTGGCTGAAAAGAAAGCGTGATACGGAAATAAACCGCCTCTTTACCGTGGAAGGGAAAGCCGCCGGGGAGCTGGCCCGGACGTTCGGTATCAGCCTGAGAACGGTGCAGCGGGCGCTGAAAACGCCGCCCGGCGCTGCCGTAAAAAGGAATAAACCGCCTGAAGGAGACCGGTCTGAAAATGAATGAACCAATCACGGCGCAGCTGGCAAAACGCGATTTGAACAGGCTCAGGGGCTATCGGGACTACCTGGACTTCTATCACGGTCAGCAGTGGGTCGGCCGGGACCGGCGGGGAGAAAGACGCCTGGTCTTTAACTACAGCCGGGTCTTTATTGACAAGATTACCTCCTACCTTATGTCCGGGATTAACTTCGCCGTTGAACCGCGGGAAGACTCCGCGGAAGCCATCGCCGCCGCCCGGCGGGCGGAAGCCGCCCTCTACCGCGTCTACGAGGGAAATAACCTGGAACTGCTGGACCTGGAAACGGAAACTGATTGCGCCGTCCTCGGTGACGCCTGTTACAAGGTTACCTGGGACGCCGCCGGGAAACGGGTCCGGGTCACCGCTCCGGACGTCCAGGGGATTTATGCCTGGTGGTCCGGTGATGACACCTCCCGCCTCTGGCGGGTGGCTTCCCGCTACACCCTCTCCGCCGAGGAAACCGGGGCCCTCTACCGGGTGAAACCCGCCGGCAAGACCGCCACCGTCGTCGAACTCTGGACGGACCGGGAGTTTCACCTCTACCTGGACCACTCCCTGGTGGAGAAAAAGCCTAACCCTTACGGCTTTATCCCCTTTATCATTTATCCTAACTTGCGGGAACCCAAAAAGTTCTGGGGCATATCTGACCTGACCCAGATTATGGAGTCCCAGCGGGAACTGAACCGGGCGCTGAGCCAGCTCTCCCGCATCCTGGAGCTCTCCGGAAACCCCATCGCCGTTCTGGAAAACGTGGAAGAATCTGAGGACATCGCCATCCGGCCCGGCGCCGTCTGGAATGTCCCGGAAGACGCCAGGGCTTACCTTCTTGACCTCCTCCAGGGCGGTGGCGTCAATCTCCACATCAGCTACATCGATTTGCTCTATCGCACCCTGCATGACATCTCGGAATCGCCCCGCTCCGCCTTCGGCGGGACGGAGAGAGACCTCTCCGGCGTGGCTCTCCAGATTGAGCTTTATCCCCTGCTGCAAAAGGTCAGGCGGAAACGGATTATCCGCACCGCCGTTTACCGGCAACGCGCCCGGATGGTTCTCCGCCTGCTGCAAAAGTTCCGCGGAGAAGACTTCGGGGATAACCGCATCCGCATCCTCTGGGGGCCGGTGCTGCCTCACGATGTTGCCGGTCAGGTCAGCAACGAGCAGACCCTGGTCCAGGCCGGCATCCATTCCCGCCGCCGGGCCATGGACGAAATCGGCGTCCCGGACCCGGATACGGAATTCAAACGCTGGCTTGAAGAGAGGGAGACCATTCTCCGGATGAATAAGGAACTTAACGTCCGCTCCGGCCGGGGTGACACGCGGGAGAGAGCTTCATCGTCACCGGCGGCGGGGCTTGAGGAATAATCACGGGAGGAATCTTTATGGCGGATAACGGACCGGAAATAACTGAAGAACTGGCCGTCGCCCCGGAAGAGGTGGCCAGACTGAAAGAGGAGAAAGAGACCCTCCGCCGGGAACTGGAGACGCGGGATGCCGCCGTTGCCGGACTCGAGCAGGCGGTTGCCGACCGTGACGGCGAGCTCGCCGTCCTCCGGGAAAAGATGGTCGCCGCTGACCGTCAACTGGCCGAGGCCGGTGACTCCCTGTTCCGCGCCGTTGCCAGCTACCGGGAACAGGTCACCGCCGCCAATCCGGAGATACCCGGCGAGCTCATCACCGGCGATACTATCGAGGCGGTGGACCGGTCTCTGGAAAACGCCCGCGCCCTGGTGGCCAGGGTCAAACAGAGCCTGGAGGATGAAACGGCCCGGGCGAACGTGCCCGCCGGCGCTCCCCAGAGAGCCCCCTTTGACCTCTCGATGCTCTCCCCGCGGGAAAAAATACAGTACGCAATTGGAGGTAACGGGTAAATGGCTTTAACACTGGCGGAAGCCAACAAGCTGTCCAATGACATCCTGCTTCAGGGTGTGGTGGAGACCATCATCAAGGACTCCCCCGTCCTGCAGCGGCTGCCCTTTATCGAAATCGTCGGTAACGGGCTGACCTATAACCAGGAGTAACAACCGACTGCCCTATTTGACCTTTAACCTCGATTTTATCAGGGTAAACCATACCCACCATGCCCCACCTCTGCATGGTCTCACGTGGGGAATTGAAGTAAACGCCTAATAGGTCTATAGCCTTACTTTCCCCGATTCTAAAAGATTTACAACTAGCGTATTTGTCAGGATGCTTCACCATGTCCGTAGCTACACTTTTCGTGACTCTGAGAGCTTTGGTAGACATTTTGATAATGTCCATATCCGCCTGATTACAAAACCCCTGGGCCTCTGGTGGCACATTGTGTGTATCCGAATCGTGGAATTTACACAAGCTAAATCCATTTGCTTTTCCTTGTATTCCTTTAGCAGCATAGGGTCAGCCTCAGCCTGCTGGCGTTCTATCTTACGTAACCTGGCGTTTAATCCGGCAATTATAGCCGTATAGCTTTGCTTGTCTAAACGCCCTACCTCAAACTTGGTATCCGCTATCTCCATGTCTTTTTTAATCTTGTCTGTCTCAGCCTTTAGAGGTTTTAACCGGCGCTCCAATTCCTTCATTTCAGATTCGAGATTTCTGATAGTCTCTTTTACGTGCTTATTGAATAGCTCCGGATTATTGAAAATCTCACTAATCTGTTTATTCAGGGAATCATCTAACGTGTCAGCATTAAAGCGGGGTAGTGTGCATCGCTGGCTGCCGTCAAGGTGCAGTCTCTTTAATCGCCCCGGACACTCGTAATGCGGATTTGTATTGTGGTTATAGCCAATTCTCAGGGTATGCCCGCATAGTCCGCATTTTAGCAATCCCTGAAATTCCCTCTCCGTAGTTCCCTTTTTGAAGTGGCGATTGTTACTTAATCTCTTTTGAACTAATCCCCATGTAGTAAGGTCAACGATAGCAGGACACTTGAACTGCCAGGCTTCATTGGGCCCGCCTTTATACGCCGGGTGTGTCAGGACGTGGCGGACGGCGCTCTGTGTCCAGACGTTGTGTTTCCTATGCCCTAACCGTGGTGTAGTTTTGTTTTCTTTGTTCAGTAATTCAGCTAGCCGGATTATTCCTAGCCTGTCATTCAAATAGTGGTTAAACATGAACTGGATTACCTCAGCTTCAACAGGTTCGATAACCAGTTCCCTTGTTTGTGTGTTGAAGCGATAGCCGAAGGGTGTCCGGCCACTACTCCACTGATTCTTAGAGGCCAGATGATTGCGTGTATCCTTTATCCGTTCCCCGATTCTGCCACGTTCAAACTCACCTATCACGCCTAGTATGTGTAGGGTAAATTTACCCATAGGAGTGGAGGTGTCTAGTCCCTCTTGTGTAGATATAAAGGTAATGCCTAGCTGGTCAACACGTTCGAGGTAATCGAGTAGCAACCGGATATTACGAAAGAATCTATCGAGCTTCACACAAATAAGAACATCAAACCTCTTTTCTAGTGCATCGTGCATCAATCGCTGTAATGCCGGTCGCTGGTCAGTACCACCACTAAAGCCCCCGTCAATATATTCCTCCCATATTTGCCAGTCCTTTTGTTTAGCATAGAATCTTAAAGCTGCCAGTTGTGCGTCAAGCGAATTGCCGTCAGTCGCTTGCTCTGAAGTGCTTACTCTTGTGTAGATTGCTGCCTTCATTTTCCGTCCGTCCTACCTGAATTTGAACTATGAGTTCATTCCTTTGATTCTCGTTTTGCCAACTGTTTTCTTAGAGATTCGTTTTCCTTTTCTAGCTGGCGTATCCTTTGCTGTGGGCTAACAGAATGAGTGGCTTGGGTCATACTTTGAGTGGCGGGAATTGACCTGGGCTTGTCCCAGTAGGGGCTTTTACACTTCGGGCATATCCTGGGTTTGTCCGTAGTCCTGCGGGCGGGCCATTCCCAATTACATCGCTGGCATTTAAAAATATTTATACTCATACTATTATAGTATATACCTATTAGGTAAGTATGTCAAATCATCTGCCCGAATTAACCCGCCGGTAAAAGAAGTAATCCGATATGTCCTTTGCTTCCGCATCATTCCAATAGCGAGAGCGATTGAGGTTTTTACGCTTCGCTTTCGGGATTAGTCCTGCGGACTCCCACAATAAAAGTGTGCTCTTAGACAGCCCTAGTGCTTTGCATAAATCGTCTGGACTCCACTGTTGTTTTAACATAGTTTACCCCCTGTATGTTAGTATGCTAAATGAGGATAAAAAAAACTGAAGGGCAAGGCCGGTGGTGTTTAAGGAGATAATCTATCCCTTTATTTTTGCCTCTACTTAATTATAGCATTTCGTATTTTTAGGCTGTTTTCAACACCACGACAAGTGGCAGGCTTTGAGGTTATCTCTCAGAATGTCAGCTTAGAAGATTGCCCTACACCTTGACTGCTACTTTATCACCTGGCTGGTTAACCAGAAAATATCACGGCTCTATTTGATTTGACTTTCAAAAGGGCTATCTTTACCCCTTAAAGATATTTTCATATTAAGGCAATCAGGGCTATTGACAGTTATCTACAGCAATAAGCAGGCAGGCGTTGGGGATAGCACAATTCATACTTACTTATGGTATCTTAAATCTAGCTCTAGGTCGCTGATAGTCTCTCAAAATATTTCTGTAGAAATACTTCACCGCACTTTGAATGTGAGGTGTTGCCATAAAATGAACTGTTGAGTACCATGATGGGGGAAGTTGACAGTGCCCATTAAACAGGCTTATGGTATGGGGGTTATTGCTCGGTGTCAATAAGCGTTTATAAGGTGGGTAAAATGAAACCAGGCCACTATAACGGCAAACATTTTACAGCCTATGTAAGTGATGTAGAGAATCTCAAGAGGGACGGGAAGTTAGAAGAGGCTGAGAAATTGCTAGTTGAACTCGTGAAGGCCACTGAGAAAGAAAACAGCATAGAAAAGCATGGCGTTGCCCCCTGGTATTATGAGCAACTGGCAATAATCTATCGCAAGCAAAAAAGTTACCACAAAGAGGTGTCAATACTTGAACGGTTTTCAAAACAAAAACCGGCAAAACACTGGGGAATTGATGATATTTCCCAACTTCCAGAGATACACCCCTTACTCAAAAGGTTAGAAAAGGCAAAGATATTAGCAGATAAGGGGGAACTATGAAGCGAATTTTACTTATATCCGTAATTTTAGCAGCTATGCTTTTAATTGCTTGTGGCACTCCTAACGCCACGCCCGAAACAGATACTACTCCGGCACCCACACCTGCCACAGTAGAGTCAACACCAGAGCCACCAACGACAACTGAGCCTGCACCTACACCCACCGAGGTAACGCCAACCACTGAACCAAGCCAACCAGCCTATGAACTGCAATTACTTTCTGCCAGCCATGAAAGGGCTTATGATTATATTACAATGAGTGGAGAGGTTAAGAATATAAGTAGCAAAAATCTTGAGAATGTTATGGTAGTCGTTAGTTACTATACCGATGATAATACATTCGTAAAGAGCGATGATGCCTTAATTGACTATAACCCTATCCTACCAGGGCAAACATCACCCTTTGAATCCATAACTACCGATAATCCAGCAATTAAGAGATTTAAAATTACATTCAAATTTATGTTCGGTGGTACTATCCTCACTGAAGATATGCGGAAATAAGTACCTCCTAAAACTACCAAAAATCCCTCAAGAACTCGAATAAAACCGATATAAAGCCAATATTTTACTCCATTTTCAGGAAATAATTTTACTTGACGGGGCATTTTTATATTGCTATAATCAAGCAGAGAGGTGCTGAGAAGACTTCAGGGCGATTCTCGGTAGTTTAAGTGCCCCTCCCCTCTCGTAACAACTCCCCATAGCTGTAGTTTACGTAACGCATATAGTACGCCCCTATATTTTCAAGGTATTTTCGTGGACATAATTAGAGGGATGGAAAGCGATTTACCTAAAGTTATAGTGAGGTTGTACTGTGATTGATTAGAGGTTAGGTTTATGCTGTAACAGGTTGTAGAGGGGTTATGCTGTGACTGGCTCTGACATTGACTTGTCAATCTCTCTTTTAATCGCCTTAAGATGGTAGTCAGTACCTTGCCCGTTAAGAGAATCTCTAACCGACTGGCCGTCAATCTCTTTAACACCGAAGTGGTCTAAGGTGCGCCAGGCATCATCCAGCGACATACCTAAAATCTTTTCAGCATGAGAGCACCATTCGGCTGGTATTTCCTCAGCTTCCCACCATCGGATTTCCTCTAGTGAGTTATCTTCACCATCAGGCTCACCAGGATGCGAATCTGGGCTATCCTGAGAGCCTTCAAGGGATAAACTACCTGTAGAATCAACCGCGCTCCAATATCCCCGCTCGGTATTTAAGAATCGCTTGCCTTTGCCATTATGAAGAGTAGTATTCACCATATTAGGGTTTATTCCCGTAGCTTCAGAGATTGCCTTAATGGTTGATATGTCGTTAGAATGGAGAAAAGCCTCGATTCGGTCACCATTGGTCACTCGGCCACCGGCACGCTCCCCCGGTGATTTAACATGATTCTCACCCTTAACGGCATCCGTGCTCTCTTCCTTAAGGTTGTTATCCTTCCCCGATTTATAATAATGGTTCGATTTATCCGTAATAGGTTTCAAATTCTTAACGGGAGTTGGTATATTTTCCTTAAAAGAGGGGTTAGAAATAGCTTCATCAGCCAAAGCTATTTCAGGAGGTGGTGAGGCTAATTCGTTGTAACTTTCGGCTGTAACTTCTCGTTGTAACTTTTCACTCTCTTTCTCTATCTCTATAGGGGGATTGTTAAGGGGGATTTCTGGCTCAGGCGTAGGGCTTTCAGCTTTTCTCTCACGATAGGGTTTTTGACGTTCATATTCCGATTGATATTTACTCCAATTCGTAATGGAAATAGCCCCTCTAGGTGTCATTATTATGCGGCCAGTTTCAATAAATCGTGCTTTAGCCCGCCGCCATAGTGCTGGAGATATATGTAAGATTTCAGCGATTTGCCGGTCAGTAAAGCCTACTCCATTACTCAGTTTGATTTCCCCGGTATCGCCATACTGTCCGCTACCAGCCAGCACTAGCAAATCAATCCACACACCCCTTACGTCTGAAGTTTCCTCTCGCAACGTGCCTTCAAGCCACTTATTGCAATAAACTTTAATCCACGTTCTACTACCCATTTATGCCTCCCTGCCAGACCGGTCAATTGTTTGCCTTCGGATTTTCCGGCATTGCGGGCATCGCTTGGGGGGATAAAACAAGCCCTTAGTTTGATAGAAAAATTTCTCGCCCAGCCGGATACTAAAGGGCTTTCCGCAATCTGAACACTCTATCTGGTCAATAATCGTCTCGTAATCTGTTTGTTCCATCTGTGTAACCTCCATCTATTTTTAATAACCTCGATTCGAGGGGAAGTTTGCAAGGCCTTGCAAGGAAGGGGGGATTATCCTTGTTGGTATGCCTCAAGCTCTCTGCTAAGGTGGTATGCTTACTTCTCTAGTTTTAATCGCTCTGGCAACTGTCATAAACGAACACTCAATACCATAATCACTCTTTAGCTGTTCACTTATTCTCCGGCAGCTCATGCCCTCTTTAGTCAGCCGGACTATTATTTCCGTAGGAATATCTATTCGTTTACGGCCTCGTTTGCCGGATGTACCCTTACTAATTTTGTTACAGTCTGGTGCTTGCTGTAGTGGCTTAGACAACGGCTCAGGCTTACTTGGCGGGGCTTCCCTGTTTAGCTTTGGAATCCACGCCCCTTTACTGCCAGTCAGTTTGGATTCATTAAGCAGGAATTGACAACACGGCTTACAATAGCGTGGGTCAGGGGATTGCTCGGAAAGTGGTTTATCCTCTAAGCAACCGAGGCAAAAGAAATTGTCAAATTTGGCGAAACTGCAAAAAGGTAGAAAAGGCATAGCATCCATGCTAAAATATAGGCA
>CAZTMR010000030.1:0-16905 GCA_964615345.1 uncultured Dehalococcoidaceae bacterium
TTATCGGTTCACTTTTCAGGCTTTAACAGTTCACTTTTCAATTTTTTTTAACAGGCTGTTCGTCATTCTTGACTAACCATATTTCAACGTGGTAGATTAATCGACGAACTTGGGCTTGAAGACTGCCTGGCAAACCAGCGGCCCGGTTCAAATAGCTGCTCCTGTGTTGCCACTGCAGGGAAAGTGATTGAATATTGGCGGAAGGTCACGGGATGCGTAACGTTTCTGAAGCGGGATCAATGGTGGAGTACCTGAGGAAATGTTAGGCCGGCTACAAATTCGGCAGACTGCAGACCCCTGGCAGAAGCGGCTGTTCAGCATGCTGTTGCAGTTCGTTGTCCTGTTTCTCTTCTGGCTCATCCTCTCCGGTCATTTCGAGATAAAATACGTCCTGCTCGGAGTTGCTTCCGCCGGCCTGGTAACTTATTTAACCAATGACTTTTTTTATGCCGTGCTGCGCTATGGAGAACGCGCTGAACTGAGCATCAAGACCGTCTTTCTGCAGATCTGGCGTTTTCTACTCTATCTTCCCTGGCTGTTCTCCAGGATTATTATGGCCAATGTACAGGTGGCGCTTCTGGTACTCCACCCAAAAATGCCAATCGAACCGGTCCTGTTTCTGTTTCAGACCGGTATGCGCAAAGGAATCGCCCGGGTTACCCTGGCCAATTCCATTACCCTGACCCCGGGGACGATAACGGTTGACCTGAACAAAAATAATTATATCATTCACACCCTGAAACCCTCGCTGGCACAGGAACTGATTGGCGCAATCATGCAAAACAAAGTCACCCGCGTCTTTCTCGAAGAAGAAGACCCGGTGCCTGACGTGAAGTGGGTTTATTCTTTGCCGGAGCTGAAATCGTGAACTCTTTCATACTGATAATTACAATATTGATTACTCTCCTGACAGCCGCAGCTCTGTACCGGATTGCGGTAGGCAAAACCGTTTTCGACCGCATCATCGCCGCCGGGCTGGTGGGCACCAACGGCGTCATCTTGCTGGCCCTGATCGGGGTTATTTTCGGACGGATTGACATGTTTATTGATATCGCGCTAGCCTACGCGCTACTGAATTTTGTTATCGTCATCGTCCTGGGCAAGTATTTTGTACGCGGGAGGGAAAAGCCCTGATGTTCAGTATTACCGTCGCCGCGGTCCTGGTACTTGCCGGAACCTTTTTCCTCACCATAAGTACCGTCGGTTTGCTTCGCCTGCCGGACTTTTACGCGCGGACTCACGCCGTGGGTAAATCAGAGACGCTGGGGAGCATCCTGCTGCTCAGCGGACTGGCCGTTTTAAATGGCCTGGACCTGAACACGGTAAAAATACTGTTCATAATCGTTTTTATGCTCATTGCCAACCCCACGGCCACCCATGCCATATCCCAGGCAGCGCTTCACTCCGGACTTTCGCCGTGGACCAGAAAAGACACCCGTAAGGAATAAGGCTCCTATGAACGATAAGTCTGGTGACAAACAGGAGTTATAAAGAGAAGAAAAGTAAAGATGGTCTGGCAGATTGATTTTTGGCTTCTGGTCATTTTGATCGTTTCCGGGGTGGTTGCACTTTTCGTTCGCGATCTCATCGCGGCCGTGGCCGCTCTATCCGTATACAGCTTCTTTGTTGCCCTGCTTTTCGCCCAGATGGGTGCCGTTGATGTCGCTTTTGTTGAAGCTACCCTGGGGGCCGGCATAACCGGCGTTCTCTTTGTGGTCGCTCTCTTTCTCACTCGCCGGAGGTCAGAAGATTGAAGTGGCTCCAGGTTTTCATTATGGTGGTGTTTTTCGGGCTAATGCTTTTTGCCACCAGCGGCCTACCGGACCACGCTGACCCTGAAGCCCCAGCCAACACCCATGTCTCGCCAACCTATATTGAAGATTCGATGGAGGATACCCATACCCCCAATATCGTTACCGCAGTTCTTGCTGACTACCGGGGTTATGATACTCTGGGAGAAACAGTGGTGATATTCACCGCCGGACTGGCCTGCATTCTGGTCCTGATGAAGAGGAGACCCGATGATAAAAACGCACTATCAAAGCATAATAGTACAGACCGTATGTAGCCTGCTGATTCCGTTTATCCAGCTCTTTGCGCTCTACGTGATTGTGCACGGTCACTACGGGCCGGGAGGAGGTTTTCAGGGTGGAGTACTGCTAGCGGTAAGCATCATCCTGCAGCGTCTTTACCTGGGGAGAGAAGTCTCTTACCGCAGGTTCCCGCCGCGGCTGGCCATAGTGCTGGCAACTACAGGCATGCTTGTTTTCGGAGTATCCGGCATAGTCCCACTGCTTACCGGGGGTTCTTTTCTTGACTATGCCTATCTGCCCCTGCCCTGGGTAGCCGGAGCGGAGCTGCGGTCACTCGGCATTCTTATCGTTGAGATTGGTATCGGCCTGGCCGTTTTCGGCACTCTGGTCCTGATTTTCGATAACCTGGTAGGGGAGAGATGGTGATACTGGAACTGTTTCTTGCTCGTTATATTTACTTCCTGATTGTGGTACTGCTGGCGCTGGGCCTCTACGGCATGCTCGCCAAGCGCAATCTGCTCAAGAAAGTCATAGGCATGAATATTTTCCAGACCGCTGTCTTTCTTTTTTTTATTGAAGGGGCCACCAAAAGCGGCGGCTCGGTACCGATAATTGACCTTGAACTCGGCATGGCCGCTGCCAGCTACGTAAACCCGCTACCCCACGTTCTGATACTGACCGGCATTGTTGTCGGTCTTTCGCTGACCGGTGTGGCGCTGGCTTTCCTGCTGGTTATCCACCGCGCCTACCACACTCTGAACGATGAAGCTATTATGAAAGAGATGACCGAATAGAGATGTCCAGCCTGTCAATTCTAACCGTAGCGCCGCTGCTGCTTTTCTCTTTTCTTGCCACGTTAATCGGCATCTGGAAACTTAAATGGGCATACCTATCAGCCGTCATCGGAATGGTGCTAGCTCTCGTTTTCGCCAGTACTGGCCTGTACCAGGTACTGCGTGAAGGAGAGCTGCGCCACTTTCTGGGCGGCTGGGCGCCGCCTTTCGGCATCGAATATGTCTTTGACCATCTTTCCGCGTTCATGGCCGTCATCATCGTTTTCATCGGCCTTATCGCTGTGATATACCCCCCCGCGGCCGGACTGTATCAGGTGCCCCGCAAAGGGGTCCCGATGTACGGCCTGATAATGCTGTTGATTGGCGGTCTGGTCGGGGTGGTGGTGACCGGGGACCTGTTCAATCTTTTTGTCTTTCTGGAAATCTACTCCCTGGCCAGCTATGCCCTGATAACACTGGGAGGAGACCGGGCCGTGGTGGCCAGTTTCCGCTACCTGGTGCTCGGCACCATCGCCGGCAGTTTTTATCTCCTGGGAATAGGCTTCATTTATTTCTCAACCGGTACCCTGAATATGGCCGATGCCGCCAGCCTCCTGCCGCCGCTTTACGATTCGCCAACCGTAATGGCCGCGGTAGGCCTAATCATTATAGGGATGGGAATCAAGCTGGCTCTCTTCCCTCTGCATGTCTGGCTGCCTGATGCCCACAGCTACGCCCCGCCGGTTATCGCCGCCATCCTCGCCGCCGTACAGGTCGAGGTGGCGGCTTACGTCATAATTCGGTTTATGCTTTCCGTTTTCCAGCCGGCTTATTTTGTTGAACAGCTGCCGGTTACTACGGTGATCGGCTGGGTATCCGCGGCCGGTATCATTTTCGGTTCGGTTATGGCCATCGCCCAGAAGGACTTCAAGCGCATGCTCGCTTACAGCACCGTCGGGCAGGTCGCCTACATCGGCCTCGGTATCGGTTTGGCTAACCCGCTGGGTATAATCGGTGGCTTGCTTCATATCTTGAACCATGCTTTTATGAAGAGCTGTCTCTTTCTGGTGGCCGGAGGTATCCGTTTTCAGACCGGCCTCCACGAGATTCCCCGGTTCGCCGGGCTTGGCCGTAAAATGCCTCTCCTGATGACTGCTTTTACCGTGGCGGCGCTATCCATGGTGGGCATCCCGCCTACCGGCGGCTTTTTTAGCAAGTGGTACTTGATTCTGGGCAGTATCGATGCGGAAAACTGGGTCTTTGTGGCGGTTATCCTGGCGAGCAGTCTGCTTACCGCCGTCTACTTTTTCCGCATGATCGAGAAGCTTTTCGCGGTGCCCGCCGGGGACAATGAAGCGGTGGAACGGGCCACCGAGCCTTCCCTCCGCATCTTGGCACCGGTCCTGGTGCTGGGAACGGGTATAATCGTACTCGGTCTGCTGAACGCCCTTATCGTCACCAGAGTCCTGAGCCCGATAGTCGTCCCCTTATTTTCATTATAACGATGGACAAGATATAAAAATATGGAAACTGTGTACTCGCTAAAACCGTTGCTGGCCGTGCTGGTTTCTCTGCTGGCGACTTTACTCATCGTCATCCCGGGACAGCGTCCCAATATGCGCGAGTCCTGGACCATCCTGGCGGCAATCGCTAAGTTCGGTATCATCTTTTCCATGCTGCCGGCAGTGCTCCAGGGTACTTACCCGGCAGTTAACCTGCTCGTTATTTCTCCGGGCATTTCACTGGGCTTCAAGGTAGACTCACTGGGCATCCTTTTTGCCCTTTCCGCTTCGGCGCTCTGGATTTTGACCTCGTTCTATTCCATAGGCTACGTGCGCGGTGTTCCGGAGCACAAGCAGACCCGCTACTTCGCCAGCTTTGCCGTCTGTCTCTCGGCGACGGTTGGCATTGCCTTTGCCGCCAATCTGCTGACCCTGGTCATTTTCTACGAGATACTGACCATCGCCACCTACCCACTGGTTATCCACAAGGAAACCGGAGAGGCGATTGCTGCCGGCCGCAAGTATCTGGTCTATCTGCTCAGCGGGGGCGTGCTGCTGCTGCTTGCCCTGGCCTTAACCTACCAGACTGCGGGCACGGTAGATTTTCAGGCGGGAGGTTTCCTCACCGCGGAAGCGGGCAGAGGCGCCGTGCTTACCCTGTTCTTTCTCTTCCTGACCAGTTTTGGCGTTAAATCAGCGATTATGCCGATGCACAGTTGGCTGCCCACAGCGATGGCCGCCCCGACCCCGGTCAGCGCCTTGCTGCACGCCGTAGCCGTGGTCAAAGCGGGGGTCTTTGGTTTTGCCCGCGCCGTCGGCTTCATCATCGGACCGGAACTGCTGCACTGGAGCGGAGCCGCTTCCATCCTGGCGGTTCTCGCTGCCGCTACCATACTGATCGCCTCGCTTATCGCCATTCGTAAAGACAATTTGAAAATGCGCCTCGCTTATTCCACCGTGGGGCACCTTTCTTACATTATCCTGGGCATCGCCATGCTGGCGCCCGGGGCCTGGGTCGGTGGGCTGCTACACATCGTCAACCACGCCATGATGAAAATCACCCTGTTTTTCTGCGCCGGGGCCATTTACGTGCGTACGCACGTTGATTCGGTCAGCCAGATGAACGGCATTGGACGGCAGATGCCGGTCACCATGACCGCTTTTGCCCTCGCCTCGCTGGGGCTCGCCGGTATCCCGCCGGTTAACGGCTTTATCAGCAAATGGTACCTGATCCAGGGAACTTTCGGGATCGATCAGCCTGTCTTTGCTATCGTGTTGCTGCTCAGCGGTTTGCTCAATGCCGGTTATCTATTCAGTATCGTCGGCCGGGCCTTTTTCATAAAGTCGGACACATTCGTGAAGTTCGGAGAGGCTTCTCCGCTGATGGTAGTCCCGCTGGTAATTACCGCCACTCTGGCTGTCCTTTTCGGGATTTTCCCGGACCAGGTGGCGCACTTTTATTCACTGGCATTACAGGTAGCCAGTGATGTGCTCGGTGGAGGTCTACAATGAAACTTCACCAGGTTATTGCGATAGCAAGTCTGGCCGTGCTGCTCCTCGTGATGGAACTTCTCCTGGCAGGCGGAGACGGCCATGATAAAACTCCCTGGGCCGGAATTGTCGGTTTCTACCTGCTTTTCGGGTTCTTCGGCTGCCTGCTGTTAATCGGCTTTGCCAAGCTGCTCGGACACTACTGGCTACAACGCCGGGAAGACTACTACGACCGGGATGGTGAGGATGGCTAATATCCCATTGGCGCTGGTTTTTATCCTCGGGGCATTACTGCTGCCGGCGTGGCCACGCCGTCTGCGAGCAGCGTTCTTTCTCACCGTGGTCGCCATCGCCTTCGTGTTTCTGGTACGTCTTGAGCCCGGTTCTACTTTGACCGTGCCCTTTCTTAGCTATGAACTGGTACCGCTGCGCGTGGACCGGCTCAGTCTGGCTTTCGGCTACGTGTTTGTCATTATGGGTTTTCTGGGAGGCATTTTTGGCTTCCATCTCAAGGACACGCTGCAGCAGGTAAGCGCATTGCTTTACGTGGGCAGTTCCGTGGGAGTGGTTTTTTCCGGGGACCTTTTTACTTTACTCGTCTTCTGGGAAATAATGGCCGTCTCTTCACTGTTCCTTATCTGGGCGAGAAAGACACCCCGCTCAAGGAGGGCCGGCTTCCGATACCTTCTGGTCCACGCCTTCGGCGGTAGCGTACTTATGGCCGGGATTATCCTGCATCTGAATACCACCGGGTCCTTGCTGTTCGACCATTTTGAGAGCAACCTGGCCACCTACCTGATAATGGGTAGTTTCGCGTTGAACGCAGCCGTTCCGCCACTGAACGGCTGGCTGCCGGATGCCTATCCGGAAGGAACGGTTACCGGTAGTGTTTTCCTGAGTGCTTTTACTACCAAGGTTGCCGTTTACGCGTTGGCCCGCGGTTTTCCCGGCGTGGAGCTGCTGGTCTGGGCCGGTGCCATAATGGCGGTTTACGGAGTGGTCTTTGCTTTTCTGGCCAATGACGGCCGCCGTCTACTGGCCTATCATATCATCAGCCAGGTGGGATATATGGTTGCCGGGGTTGGCATAGGGACCGCAATGGCGCTCAACGGGGCGGTAGCGCACGCTTTTGCTCATATCCTGTACAAGGGACTGCTCTTTATGGGTATGGGCACACTGCTCTACATCACCGGACGCAGCAAACTAACCGAACTCGGCGGCTTGGCACGGAAAGCCTGGCTCACCCTGGTTTTCTTTATGGTGGGCGCCTTTTCCATCTCCGGGGTTCCTCTCTTCAGCGGGTTCGTCAGCAAATCCATGGTAATCCACGCCGCTGAACTAGAGCACCTCGGGACCATCGCTTTGTTACTTCATCTGGCGTCAGTGGGTACTTTCCTTTCCATTGCTCTGAAGCTTCCTTATTTCGCCTGGTTCGGTCCGGACCGCGGTCTGCAGCCAGCGCCGGTAAAACCGGGGATGTATTTTGGCATGTTCCTGACGTCGCTCATCTGCATCGCCATCGGTATCTATCCTGACTTACTGTATAACCTGCTGCCTTTTGCGGTGCATTATGAGCCCTATACCGCTTCCCACGTCATGGAAACATTGCAGGTGCTTGCTTTTACCGGAATCGCGTTCTGGCTAGTAAGGAAAAAGATACACGTGGAGGAGGCCATTTCTCTGGATACAGACTGGTTTTACCGCCGGCCGTCTCGCCTGGCCCTGAACCTGTTCAGCGTTCAGATAAGCCGTCTCTTTGCTGCCATAGAGTCGCTGTCGTTACGCCTGGTACGGGTTGTCGTCACCCTTGCTGCCAACCCGCCCGGCTACTTTCTGGAAACGCTCAGATACGCCGGATACGCTATCTTTCACACCCGGAAGCCGGCACCGCCTCCATCGGTATTCAGCCCGGACCGCTACCGGCTGCCCTTGGGAATTATGGTCATGGTGGTGCTGCTTGGCTTACTGGTTTTTCTTTTCTGGAATATTTTCCTTTGATTACTCCGCTTTCATATGAGAAAATGTAAGTGAAAAGGAGGTTGAAAAGAATGGCAAAAACAGTCCGGATCAAAGCAGGACAAACTGAAGTAACCGCGGAATTAAATGATTCCAATACCGCGCAGGCAGTCTGGGAAGCGCTGCCCTTTAACGGCCGCGCCAACCGCTGGGGTGACGAGATTTATTTTTCCATTCCGCTTTCTCTCGGTGAAGAGAACGCCCAGGCGGTGGTTGATGTGGGCGACCTGGCTTACTGGCCGGCGGGTAAAGGGTTCTGTATTTTCTTTGGCCCCACCCCGATGAGCAGCGGTGCCGAACCGGTACCGGCCAGCCCCTGTAACGTTTTTGGCAAAGTGAACGGCGACGCCACCATCTTGAAAGAGGTGTCTTCAGGCGCCGAAATCGTCATCGAGAAAGAGGAATAAAGTCGGGGCGGGTAAAGCTGAAGTAAGCGCTGGCCAGGAATATCACGACAATGAGAACGTTCCACCAGCTCAGCCGGTAGAGTCTCACCGGTCTGGTATACAGCGCAGCGATGAATATCAGCGTCATCAGGATGAACCCAGCAGCGGTGACCAGGTGGTACGGTGAGACCGCTTCCAGTATTGCGCCCTTGAGGTAAAGCAGGTCATCTACGGAGATGATGGTCATATTGTACAGGTTGCTGCCTACCATATTGGCTATCGCCATATCCCTGGCGCCCATTCTCATCGCGCTGTAGGAGACGGTCATCTCCGGCAGGGTCGTCGAGAAGGCGAGCAACAAACTTCCCACGAAGTTTTTTCCCCACCCGTAAACGGCATCTATCTCCGCACCGATGGTCGCCAGCCACATACCGGCGCCGATGACAACCACCGCGGAGATGGCAAAATAGGCGTAGAGCTTCCGGCTGGGTAGGGAGTTATACTTCAGCGTTGTTTCTCCGTATCCAGGATGGCGGCTTTCGAAAAGGAAGATGACTCGCATGAAGCCGAAGTAAAGCAGGATAATTACCGGGGTGTACCATCCCACCCAGCCGATTTCCACCATGGCAAAATGCTGGCTCAATGGAATCAAACCAGCCACGAAAATAACGATTAAAAGACTGAGCCAGGTGGTCAGACGGTGCGTCCCGCTGGCGGCGGCAATCAGAGAGTTGTGGCGGCAAAGAATATCGAGCAGGGCGAGGTTGAACATGTTGAAGGCGTTGGCGCCGAGAAGGTTGCCTACCGTCAGGTCAGGTTCTCCAACGATAGTAACCGCGCTGACGCCGTTGAAAAGCTCCGGGAGCGATGTTATCATCGCCAGCAGCATCAGACCTATCCACAGGCCTCCCAGCTTGGTTCTTTCGGCAATGATGTCCCCGTATCTGGCTATTTTTTTCCCGGAAAAAAAGATTAACAGAACACAGGCGAGTAGCTTTGCCCAGACCAGTACCAAAGATTCTCTCCTTTGCTCCTGTTACTTTATTGGCCTGAAGCGTAAAAGTCAAATGCTTGCATTTAATGTATTCAGGGAACTATAATACGGCGGGCCTCAGTGGTCCTCCTGCTAGCAGGAGGAATATAATATGCGTAGAACGTGCCCCTGTAGCTCAGGTGGATAGAGCACCGGCCTCCGGAGCCGGGCGCGAGCGTTCGAGTCGCTCCAGGGGCGCTTTCGTGCGAGAAGGAGAGCGATATGTCAGATTCCGAAAAAATGGTGGAAATCAGATGGCACGGTCGCGGGGGCCAGGGTGCAGTCACTTCCGCGGAGTTGGTGGCTCAGGCGGCGATTCAGGAAGAAAAATATGCCCAGGCATTCCCCAGCTTCAGTCCGGAAAGAAGGGGCGCTCCGGTCCTTGCCTTCAACCGGGTCAGCCAGGGCAACTCCATCCGTACTCGAGCGGAAGTAGACGAACCTGACGTGGTTATGGTCCTTGATGCCAGTCTGCTTTCCATCGTTAATCCCACGGCCGGTCTGAAGAAAGACGGCCTCATCATCGTTAATACCAAAAAATCGAGTGACGAGCTCAGAAAAGAACTGGGCATCGAGCAGCGAATAGCCACGGTGGATGCCAGTAAAATAGCTACGGAGACTCTGGGAGTACCCATCGTTAATACTACCATGGTGGGCGCCCTGATAAAGGCCACCGGAATAATCAACCTGGAATCAATGGAAGGACCACTGCAAAAGCGCTTCGCCAGGCTGGCGGAGAGAAACATAAAAGCGATGCGAAAAGCGTTTGAAGAGACTTCAGAAGGAGAGCGTTGACAAATGGCCAGGACCAAGGGCAAGCCAAAGGCGGAGAATGAGCTAACCTGGAAAGACATCGAGATAGGTTGCTTCATTAAGGACCCGGGGAGCGCCCGGGAATTCAGAACCGGCGACTGGAAATCAAAAAGCCCGGTGTTTGATTTTGAAAAATGTAACAAGTGCACTCTGTGCTATT
Organism: uncultured Dehalococcoidaceae bacterium; assembly: GCA_964615345.1. GTDB lineage: Bacteria > Chloroflexota > Dehalococcoidia > Dehalococcoidales > RBG-16-60-22 > JACZSH01. The sequence goes on from CAZTMR010000030.1 coordinate 10,208, forward strand.
ACTACTGTCCGGAAGGCTGTATTGCCAGAAACGAAGAGGGGTACTATGAAGCCGATCTGTTTTACTGCAAAGGGTGCGGTATCTGTGCCCAGGAGTGTCCCAAAGATGCAATTACTATGGAGGAGGTAGCTTGATGGCCAAGATGGAAGGGATGGAAGTCTCCATCGCTGTGGCGGAAGCGGTGAGACTAACCAACGCCGATGTGGTGGCCGCTTATCCCATCACGCCTCAGACACACATCGTGGAACATCTCGCTGAACTGGTTAATGACGGAGAGTTAGCCGCGTCCTACATCCCGGTAGAATCGGAACACTCGGCAATGAGCGCCTGCCTCGGTTCTTCGGCAGTAGGCGCCCGGACGTTTACCGCTTCAGCCAGCCAGGGACTGGAGTTGATGCACGAAGTATTGTACGTAGCTTCGGCCATGCGCCTGCCGATAGTGATGGCGATAGCCAACCGGGCCCTGTCCGCGCCGATAAGTATCTGGGGCGACCATTCGGACGCGATGGCTACCCGGGACAGCGGATGGATACAGATTTTCGTCGAAAACGGCCAGGAGGCCGTGGACAACGTCATCTGCGCTTTCCGTACCGGCGAAGATAACCGGGTGCTGCTGCCGGTAATGATTCACCTTGACGGGTTTCACCTGACCCATGTGGTTGAACCCATAATGTTGCCCGGGCAGAGAGAGGTGAACAGTTTCCTGCCTGAATACAAGCACCCGGTACCTCTCGACCCGAAGAAGCCGGTCACCATGGGGGCCTTTGCCTCTCCGGCCATTTATCCGGAGGTCAAGTACGCCCAGGACCAGAACCTGAGGACGGCAAAAGACGTGATACTGGAATGCTGGCAGGAGTTCGGCAAAAAGTTCCAGAGACACTACTCACCGATAGAGACCTACCACAGTGAGAAGGCGAAAGTCCTCCTGATGACTATGGGGAGCTACAGCGAAACGGCGATGGTCGCCGTGGACAGGATGAGAAGCGAAGGCAAAGAAGTAGGCCTGCTAAAACTGCGCCTGTGGCGGCCGTTCCCCTACGAAGAGCTGCGCGAAGCGGTCAAAGACGCCGAGGTGCTGGTGGTCCTGGACCGGGCGCTCTCTTTTGGTGGACCGGGAGGCCCGGTATGCTCCGAGGTCAGGGCCGCTCTCTACGACCAGGAGAAGCGACCCAAGGTAGTCGGATTCGTCGGCGGGCTTGGAGGCCGGGCCATATCTCCATCCGGGTTTGAAAATATGATCGAGCAGGGTATCAGCATCGCCCGGGATGGGAGCAAGCAAGAATTTGAGATGTTCGAGGTGAGAGAATAATGGAAACGACCGCTTTACACGGGCCGGGTATCATCACCGAGGAAGAACCCTTTACTCCGGGGCACCGGGCCTGCAGCGGCTGCGGAGAAGCTCTATCCGTCAGACTGATTGCCAAAGCTGCCGGTAGAAACATCATCGTCATTAATGCCACGGGGTGCATGGAAGTGGTGGCGTCACCTTTTCCCTATACGTCCTGGGAGGTTCCCTGGGCGCATACCCTATTTGAGAACACGGCGGCAGTTGCCTCCGGGGTAGAAGCCGGCCTTAAAGCTATGATTGCCAAAGGAAAACGGAAGGACGAAGGCGTAAAGGTGGTAGCCCTGGCCGGAGACGGCGGTACCAGTGATATCGGGCTTCAGGCACTGTCCGGCGCGCTGGAAAGGGGGCATGACCTCCTCTACGTCTGTCTGGATAACGAGGCCTATATGAACACCGGTATCCAGAGGTCATCGGCGACTCCCTACGGAGCGATGACCACCACTTCTCCGGCCGGTAAAGTAATCGCCGGGCAGGTAACCTGGAAAAAGAATATGCCGGCGATAGCAGCGGCGCATGACATTCCCTACGTTGCTACGGCCAGCCCCAGCTACCATAAAGACCTGATGAGGAAAGTCACCAAGGGCCTGGAGACTCCGGGTCCTGCCTACCTTCATGTCCTCTCGGTCTGTCCGGTAGGCTGGAGATGTGCCACCGAAAATACTATAAAGGTGGGGAGACTGGCGGTCAGGACCGGCATTTTCCCGCTATATGAGGTGGAAAACGGGCAGTACAAGATGAATATCAACCCGCCGCAACTAACTCCGGTCAAAGAATACCTTCAGCTCCAGGGGAGGTTCCGCCACCTGAGTGAAGACACGGTAAAAGAGATACAGGACAGAGTAAAACGGGAATACTCCAAGCTGGTAGAGATGGCCGGCAAAGGTAAGAAAGAGTAAATACCGGACGGGTTGGCCGGCGCTTGTGCCATTCCTGATGCTTTGCTAAACTGCCAACGCGGGGTGTAGCGCAGTCCGGTTAGCGCGCATGGTTTGGGACCATGAGGTCGGAGGTTCAAATCCTCTCACCCCGACCATTTTTCACGGGTTGCGGTTTCTTCGCCATGGCAAACCCGGCTGGTTCCTCAGGCCTGCTGCGGCACTCTCCCCTCAAACTGCGAGGTTCAAAGCCCCGGGCAGGATATAGCAGCGAGCAGGCGTCTCTGCCAGCAGTTCACCGTCAGCCTGCATGGACAGGCCTCTCGCTGCCCCGACCTCTATCTGGCGCGCTCTTATGAGGCTAACTTTAGGGTGAGTCAGATGAGTCCCCCGGTAAATACGCGGTAAAGACCACAGCAGGTCTCGCTTGCTCAGGTCACCAATTATCAGTACGTCAAAGAAACCGTCAGTAGGGTCGGCGTGCGGAGCGGCGAGCATACCACCGCCGCAATACCTGCCGTTGCACAGCAGAACGGAGCAGATTTTTTGTGATAGCGGCTCGCCGTCTAGAAAGAAAGACATTTCCCTGTTTTGGTAGGAGACCAGCGTCCTCAACAAGCCGAGGAGATAGGCTGACGCCGGGTGAAAAGCTTTAAGGCTCAAACTGGTAGCGCGGACTATATCGGCGTCAAAGCCCAGGCCGGCAAAATTGACAAACAACCTTCTCACCGTTTCCCCGGCCCCTTCGTGCTCGATAACACCCACATCTACCTTCAGCTTTCCCGGACTTATTAGACGCTGGCAGGCTTCGTAATAGGAAGGAGCCAGCCCCACGGTACGGACATAGTCACTGCCGGTACCGGTACTGATCACACCCAGCAGAACATCGGCGGCGTCTCCGGAATCATGCAGGCCGTTGGCCACTTCGTTAATCGTGCCGTCTCCGCCAACGGAGACTATCATCTCGTACCCCTGACGGATAGCCAGTGCGGCCAGTTCCCGGGCATGACCGGGGGCTTCCGTGGTATCGTGCTCGAAGCGAAGGCCGATTTTTCTCAATAGAGACTGTATATGTGGCCATTTCTTTGCCGTTCCATTGGCCCCGGCGGTCGGGTTGACTATCAGACGCGCAAACGGCAAGCGGCATCCTCCGGCTTATCTGATTCAGGGTATTATAGCATTTTGCTCAAGGCAAATAACAAATGGCACAATCAAAGCACGATAACCATCACTGGATTGAGATATTGGAGGATAACTGTTAAAATCTAAAATAATTACCGGCAGCGAGCGCGATATCAGGAACGGGAAAGGAGAGTTCCATCATGGCGGAGTACAGATGTACGGTATGTGGTTATATTTATGACCCCACGCAGGGTGACCCGGACGGGAATATCCCGCCGGGAACCGCTTTTGAAGATTTACCGGATGACTGGGTATGCCCGGTATGCGGCGCTAGTAAAGACCAGTTTGAGAAAATGGGCTAGCTACTCGCGACCGGCTAGTAAAGACGGGTAGCCAGACGGATAATTGACGGCGGTTTGTCCGGAAAGTCCGTTTTCAGTGCCAGAAGGTCTATGCCCCGCCATTAACCGGGTTTGTGGCCCGATGGCAGCTATTCCAGGAGGATAGATGACAACTCGATTAACCGGCAACATCGTGAAAGTGCCCCAGCTGGCCTGGTGGGGAGACATCGAGGCCGAGCTCCGTTTTCCAGAAAAGTGGGCAGTGACTACCTGTTATATGCGTGGACATAATGCCCCAAAGCTAAGCGAAGAAGGTTTTCGCAAAGCTTTCGCCAGCCCTATCGGGACCAGGCCAATAAGAGAACTGGCACAGGGCAAGAAAAACGTGGTCATAGTTTTCGATGATATGAGCCGCCCCACCCGGGTGGACGAGATAGTGCCCTACGTGCTGGAGGAACTGGCCGCGGCCGGAGTTGCCGGGGATAACATCCAGTTCATTTGCGCTCTGGGTACCCACGGCGCGCTCACCGCTTTCGAGTTCAGCAAAAAGCTGGGCCCGGATATCATCGCCCGGTTTAACGTTTACAACCATAACCCTTATGAAAACTGTACCTACATCGGCCAGACCAGCCGGGGAACGCCGGTCTCCCTGAACACGGAATTTATGGAGGCGGACCTGAAAATAGGCATCGGCTCCGTCGTTCCGCACCAGAGCGCCGGCTTCGGCGGCGGCGGCAAGATAGTTCTACCCGGCATCGCCGCTATGGACACCATCGCCTACAATCACGGTGCCGTTCGTCTGCGCGCCAGAGAAAGCGGTATCGATGATAATTCCGGAATGGGCAGAAATGAACACAACGCCATGTTCCTGGACATCGAAGAGACCTGTAAGATGTCCGGCCTGGACGTTAAAATCGATGCCATCGTCAATGCCTACCGCGAGACAACGGCGCTCTTTGTCGGCGAACCGGTTGCCCAGTTCAACGAAGGAGCCAAACTGGCCAGAAAGCATTACCTTACCCCTCTCCCCGAAACCCCGGACGTGGTCATCGGTAACTGCAACGCCAAAGTGAACGAAACCCTTATCGGGAAGATAGTGGCGGAATCCCTGGTGCCGGAAAGCGGCGGTCACCTGGTAATGATAACCAACAACCCCTGGGGTGAGGTGCCGCACTACTTGCGCAGAACTTTCGGCAATCATATTACCGGCCGGGCCGGCAAGCGTCCCGGAATTTCACCCAAGGTCAGGAAATTCATCCTGCAAATGCCCTATCCGAACCGGGTAAGCATTGACTGGCTGGCACCGAAAGAGTCGGTGCACTGGGCAAAAACCTGGCCGGACGTACTGTCCATCCTGGAAAGAGACTATCCGGACGGGGCCCGGGTAGCGGTTATTCCAGACGCGACGATTCAATATTTCGATATCGTATCGACTATGTACGTGGAAGTCAAGTAGCAAAAGGAGTCCGAATTGAAGAAGAACCGGGTGAAAGCATTGTGGAGAGAAAACAAAGCGGCGGTGGGCACTTGGCTGGTTCTGGGAAGCCCGCTTGTGGCGGAGATAGCGGCCAATATGGGTTTTGACTGGGTGGTAATCGATACCGAACACGGCTCGATCGATATCGGAACCACACAGTCGATTATCCAGGCGATTTCGACAACCACCACCGTGCCGATGGTTCGGGTGTCCTGGAACCACCCCATGCCGATAAAACGGGCCCTGGACGCCGGCGCTTACGGCCTGGTCATCCCGATGGTAAACAGCCGGGAAGAAGCGGAGAGCGCCGTGCAGGCCTGCCGCTACCCGCCAATAGGCGCCAGAAGCTACGGAGGCCCCCGTGCTCGTCTTTACGGGGGAGTTGACTACTTCGAACACGCCAATGAGGAAATCGCCCTCATCGTCCAGATAGAGCACGTCGACGCCGTCGAACGGGTGGATGACATTCTGTCCGTGAACGGTGTGGACGGATTCTTCATCGGGCCTTCTGACCTGGCGATATCGATGGGCCTCAAGCCCGGTCTGGATAACACCAGCCCGGAACACGTGGCGGCAGTGAATAAAGTGCTGGCCTCGGGGAAAAAGCACGGTGTTGCCGGCGGCATCCAGGTGGGCAGTCCGGAGGCGGTAAACCAGCGGATTACCGAAGGGTTCAGATTTATCGCCCTGAGCAGTGATGAAGGATTCCTGCGCAGCGCCGCCTCGACGGCAATCGGTAAAATCAGCGCTGACAGGAGTGCCGCCTGATATGGCTGGGGCTGAACTTTCCTCGATGAAGGGACAAAACACTTCCGGCAATGCCCAGCAAAGTGGCGAATAACGCTGACTTTACGGGGGCAGTGGCACATCTCATCGCCGTTGACCCGCGCCTGGCCACCGTGATTGAACGAATCGGCCCCTGCCGCCTGGAGCGCCGGGCGCAGGGACTGACTGCGCTGGTCTACGCGGTCGCCGGGCAGCAGTTATCCGGACATTCCGCGCGGGCGATACGCTCCCGCCTGGACGGACTCTTCGGAAATAACGGTATCGAAGCGGAAAGCCTTGCTAGAGCCAGCGCTGAAGAGCTCCGGGCCACCGGTCTGTCCCGGATGAAAATCAGATGCCTCTACAACCTGGCCGAACACATCCTTTCCGGCAGCATAGATTTTCAGGAATTCGAGGTGATGGAGGACGAGGCCATCATCGAAACACTGACAAACGTCAAAGGAATCGGCCGCTGGACCGCAGAGATGTACCTGATTTTTTCGTTGGGGAGGCCGGATGTTTTTCCCATCGATGACCTGGCCATCCGCACCGCGATAGGTTCCATTTACGATCTGCCCGGGCAGGACTTTAATCACCGGGCCAGGGAGATAGCGGAGCGATGGCGCCCTTTTCGCTCCGTCGCCTGCTGGTACCTTTACCGCCACGCGGGCATTCTCCGGAAAGGTAACAGGCAACCTTAACCGCTGCTCCACCAATATCTAGGAGGCCCCTGAAAAAGCCCCTTTTTGCGGAAAGACGCGGTAGAATGC
>CAZTMR010000031.1:0-15822 GCA_964615345.1 uncultured Dehalococcoidaceae bacterium
GCTTTTGGTGGCCTCGAAATAGCCGGTGAGGATTAAATCAACCCCCATAAAGCCATTAATTCGGTATAGTTCGAGTTTTCTACTACTAAATTCTACATTATTGATTCTTGTACAAAGAATTCACGGTTTACGGCACATCCGGTCATATTGACAAGTCTTTCTGTCTTATGTTATATAATATCTAGGGTAATCAGAAGATGTTGCATCGGTTTTACGGACAGGGGTTTTATTTTTATTATTATTTTAGCTGGCGCATGAACTGCGCAGGGGAGGTTTTGGCTTAAGATAAAGAGAAGAAAATAACCTCAGAAGCGATAAACTCAGCAGATTAACCAAGAGCCCTCCCCGAAGGGCTTTTTTTTATGGTAATTTATCCGTCCGTTTCGGGGGAAATGATGACAGGGAGGTAATCATGATAATCATGAAATCAGAAGCTACCAGAGAAGACGTGGCCAACGTGGTAAAAGAAATCAGGAAATACGGGCTGAAGGCGGACGTTTCCCGGGGAGAGTTCCGCACCGTCATCGGGCTGGTGGGGGATGAAAGCAAGGTGGACTTTTCCCGCCTGGAAACTCTTCCCGGGGTAAAAGAGGCGATGATGGTCGAGACCCCTTACAAGCTTATCAGCAAGGAGTACAACCGGCGCTCCGAGGAAGAGGAGGAGTACCGGCGGATACAGGTGGGGAATGTTTGCATCGGCGGGCCGGACCTGGTATTTATCGCCGGGCCGTGCACCCTGGAGAGTAAAGCGCAGATTTTCCGGATTGCGGAGGAAGTCAAAAAAGCAGGGGCGCATATCCTGCGGGGTGGTATCTTTAAACCGAGGAGCTCGGTGCACTCCTTCCAGGGACTGGGTGCCAACGGAAGGGAAGGTGCTGAAGAAGCCCTCAGCTGGCTGTCTGAGGCCGGCCGGAAGTTCGAGATGCCGGTTGTCACCGAGGTGCGGGGGGAGACCCAGATTGACCTGGTGGCTGAATATGCTGATATAATGCAGATAGGCGCCCGCAATATGTATGACCAGGACCTGCTGACCAACATCGCCAGAAAGGGGAAGCCGATTCTTTTCAAAAGACATTTCGGCGCCGGCATTGACGAGTTCCTGTCTTTTGCCGAATATATCGCTGCCGAGGGTAATAAGGACATCATCCTGTGTGAAAGAGGCATCCTGCCGGTTGGTAAAGGCAAGAACTACACCCGGTACACTTTTGACGTTACGGCGGTGCCAGTGATACGGAAGGAAACCTATCTGCCCGTGCTGGCTGACCCCTCCCACGCCACCGGCCGCCAGGACCTGGTCTTTAATATGAGCTGTGCCGCCATCGCCGCCGGCGCCGGCGGCCTGATGATTGAGACGCACTACAATCCCACGGAGGCGATTGTTGACGCTCAGCAGACGGTTACTCCCGCGGAACTGAAAGAGATTATTGACGCCTGCCAGAAGATTCACCGCCTGCTGGCCCGCTAGCGTTATGGGGTCGATTTGTAGATGAAAAGGATTAATCTGGCGCTCGGCCGCCACCGCTATCAAATCTGTGTCGGCTCCGGCCTGCTCAGGCAGACCGGGCACCTGCTGCGGGAATGCGGCTTTACCGGCAAGCTGGTGCTGGTTACTCACCCCGGCCTGGACCGGCTCTACGGCGAAACACTGCGCCGGACACTGGAGAAAGGCGGTTTCCGCGTTAGCACCTTGCTGGTGCCGGAAGGAGAAAGCCGGAAAACGCTGGAGACCGCCGGCCGGCTCTACCAGGAACTGACCGATGTCTACGCCGAGCGGACAACCCCGATTCTGGCCTTGGGGGGCGGTGTTATTGGCGACCTGGCGGGGTTTGTTGCTGCCACTTACCTGCGCGGGGTGCCCCTGGTTCAGTTGCCGACGACTCTTCTGGCGCAAGTCGATAGCAGCATCGGCGGGAAGACGGCCGTCGACCACGGCCGGGTAAAGAACCGGATCGGTGCTTTTCACCAGCCGTCCCTGGTCATTTCGGATACGGATACGCTGAAAACTTTACCCGCGGCGGAGCTTACCGGCGGCCTGGCCGAGGTTATCAAGAGTGCCGCTATTATGAATGAGGATTTCTTCGCTTTCCTGGAAGAAAACCTGGAGCGGGTTAAAGCCGGTGATTCCCGCACTCTGGAAGAGGTAGTCTGCCGGACGGCGGAAATCAAGGCTAGGGTGGTGATGCAGGATGAACGTGATTCCGGCCTGAGGAATATTCTGAACTTCGGCCATACCACCGGCCACGCCGTGGAGTCGGTCTCCGGGTTCGCTCTGCCGCACGGACAGGCCGTGGCTATCGGTATGGTTGCTGCTGCCCGGATATCCCGCCGTATGGGGATGCTGGACAAGGAGGGGCTGAACCGTCTGACCGGAATTATTGTTCGGGCTGGTCTCCCCGTAGCGGTGCCGGATATCAGCGTGACGGAGATAATGGAAGCGATGAGACATGATAAAAAAGTCTCCCGGGACAAAATCAGGTTCGTCCTGCTTGAATCGCTCGGGCACGCCGTGGTTAGGGATGAGGTAAACCCGGCGCTGGTGAAAGAGGTTTTGCGGAATGAAAACGCCTGATATTTGTGCCGCCATTGTCAGTGATGACCCGGCAGCGATTGAGCAGAACGCACCGCTGGTCGACCTGTTCGAGGTACGCATCGACCTTATCGGCTCGGGCTGGCGTGAGGTAGGAAAATCCCTCAGCCGGCCCTGGATCGCCTGTAACCGCCCCCGGGCCGAGGGTGGCGTCTGGAGCGGCGGCGAGTCGGAAAGAGTGGCGGAGTTGCTTGACGCCCTCGAGCTGGGGGCGGCGATTGTCGACATCGAACTGGCCGCCGCCGGCCTTGACGAGGTCGTCCGGCAGGTGAAAGGAAAAGCCGCCTGCCTGGTTTCATATCATGATACCGCCGGTACGCCTCCGCTGGAGGATTTGAGGGACGTGGTGCGGCGGCAGATGGCATCCGGTGCCGATATCTGCAAGGTGGTGACCACCGCCCGGAATTTTACGGATAACTCTCCGGTGTTGCGGCTGCCGGCTGATTTTAAGGAGGCCCGGGTAGTCTCTTTCGCCATGGGGCCTCACGGTTTTGCCAGCCGGGTGCTCTCCCCGGCCTTCGGCGGCCATTTTGTCTACGCATCTCTGGGCGCGGGTAGAGAATCGGCACCCGGACAGCTGACGGTGAGTGACTTCCGGAAGATTTATGGTATGGAAGAATGATGGAAACTCAGCTTATAACCGGGAAGACCCGGGTTTGCGGTATCATCGGCGACCCCATCGAGCATACAATGTCGCCGGTGATGCATAACGCTGCCTTCCGCCACCTCGGTCTTGATAGCGTCTACCTCCCTTTTCGCGTGAGGAAAGACGATGTAGAAAAGGCAGTGCAGGCAGTGAGAGCGTTGAATATCCGGGGCCTGAACGTTACCATTCCGCACAAGGCGGCCGTCATTCCCCACCTGGACGGCCTCGACCCCTCGGCAGAGCGGATGGGCGCTGTAAACACCATCGTCAATGATAACGGCGTGCTCACCGGCTATAATACGGATGCGGAAGGGTTTATGAAGGCACTCCGGGGAAGCGGCGTCGAACCCGGCGGGACGAACATTGTCGTCCTGGGGGCCGGAGGTGCCTCGCGGGGTATTTCCCTTCTCCTGGCGGACAGCGGCGCCGATTTGACCATCCTTAACCGCAGCCCGGAGCGGGCGGAAGATCTGGCCGAAAAAGTCTCTTCCGCGTCCGGCCGCCGGGTAAAGGCGTTGCCCCTGGACGAGAAAAACCTGACCGCGGTTATGGAACGAGCCGGTGTCCTGGTCAATACCACCCGGCTGGGGATGGTCCCCGATGCCGGACTCACTTCGGTGCCCCCCGGACTGCTCCACCCCGGCCTGACGGTCTTCGATATCGTCTATAACCCGGTGAAAACCCGTCTGCTCGCCGATGCCGCCGCCGCCGGGGCGCGGACCATCGGCGGCCTCGAGATGCTGGTCTGGCAGGGCGCTCTGGCCTTCACCCTGTGGACGGAACGGGAAGCGCCGGTTGATTTAATGCGGAAAGTAACCCTTGAGGCGCTGGAAAATGAAAAGTAATATCGCCTTAATCGGGTTTATGGGAACAGGGAAGACGGTGGTGGGACGGGCTCTGGCGGAACGGCTCGGCAAGAAATTCGTGGAGACGGACGCTTTAATTGAGCGCAGGGCCGGCAAGACCATCCCGGCCATATTCCGGGAGGACGGGGAAATAGCTTTCCGGGCGCTGGAAATTGGGGTTACCGCCGAGGTTTCCAGGCAGAAGAATACCGTTATCGCCTGCGGCGGCGGTATTGTCCTCAACCGGATAAATATCGACCGGCTTCGGCGGGAAAGCCGCGTGGTCTGCCTCACCGCTTCGCCAGAGGGTATCATCCGGCGGACCTCGCCGGGTGGAGGCTCCCGCCCCCTTCTTGATGTGGCCGACCCGGCCGGAAAAATCGCCGAACTTTTAAGACTCCGCGAGCCGTTTTACCGTAGCGCCGCTGATATTACTGTGAATACTTCTGACCGCGGCGTCACAGAGGTGGTAACGGAGATTATCGGCCGGTTAGAAAATGATGAAAATTAAAATCGAAAAGAGCCGGATAACCGGTAAGCTGGGTGTGCCGCCATCGAAAAGCTATGCCATCCGCGCTTTGATGTGCGCCGCGCTGGCGGAAGGCGAAAGCGTGATACTTAACCCCCTGGCTTCAGAAGACACCGGGGCGGCCATTCGTGTCTTGGGCCAGGTTGGTGTCCCGGTACGGCGGGAAAAAGGCCGCTGGCGCGTTTCCGGGGGGAGTTTCCATCCGCCGTCCGCCGCCCTGTTTTGCGGAGACTCGGCGGCCACACTGCGTTTTATGACTGCCCTTTGTTCCCTGGTCTCCGGCAAGTGTCGGCTCACCGCCGGTCCTTCACTGGCAAGGCGCCCGGTCGGGCCACTGGTGGGGGCATTAAGAGACCTCGGAGTGGACTGCTCCGCTTCCAACGGCCTGCCGCCGGTGACGGTAAACGGCGGGAAGTCACCGGGCGGTCTGGTTGAAATCGCCGGAAACGTCAGCTCCCAGTTCATCTCCGCCCTGCTGCTGCTGGCGCCCCGCACGCGGGACGGGATGGTTATCCGGCTGACCACTCCTCTGGAATCGAAACCGTACATCCGGATGACTCTGGCCTGCCTGCGGGAGTTCGGCATAGCGGCGGACATTCCCTCCTCGCTGGACCGGTATGAGCTGTCCCGGCAGGACTACCGACCCACCGTATATCATGTTGAAGGGGACTGGTCCTCGGCTTCTTACTTTCTGGCCCTGGGCGCCGTCTCTGGCTCTGTGGAAGTTGTCGGCCTCGCTCCGGACAGTTTGCAGGGAGACCGGATGATGTTAAACTTTCTCCGGGATATGGGCGCGCCGGTAGAAACCGGACCTTACTCCGTTACCGTCCGGAAGGCGAGGCTGAAAGCGCTGCGGGCTGACCTGACTGACTGCCCGGACCTGCTGCCCACCGTGGCGGCACTGGCGGCCGTAGCCAACGGTACCAGTCGGTTCACCGGCATCGCGCGGGCGCGATGGAAAGAATCGGACCGGGTAGCCGCCGTGAAAAACGGCCTGGACAGGATGGGTATCGAGGTGAGCGAGGGAAAAGACAGCCTGAGCGTGGTCGGCTCCGCGCCCGCCGGTGCGGTTATCGACAGCAGGAATGACCACCGTATCGCCATGGCCTTCAGCGTGCTCGGTACGGTGGCCGGAGGTACCGTTATTGACGGCGCGGAATGCGTCAACAAGACTTTTCCGCAGTTCTGGGATATACTGGAGGGCATGGGGGGTGAACTGAAAAAGGATGTCTGACAGTATCGGGAAGATTTTCCGGGTAACCAGCTTCGGGGAAAGCCACGGGCGGTGTGTCGGTGTCGTCGTTGACGGCTGCCCGGCCGGTCTCCCGATTACGGAAGAGGATATCCAGAAAGAAGTAGACCAGAGAAAGCCGGGAAGCGGCGCCGCTTCCACTCGGCGCGTTGAAGAAGACCGGTTGGAGGTCCTGTCCGGCGTTTTTCACGGCAGGACTACCGGCGCGCCGGTGTGCCTCCTCGTCTGGAATAAAGACGCTGACTCCAGTCAGTACGAGAAGACCCGCTACCTGCTCCGGCCGGGGCATGCTGACTATACCGCTTTTACCAAATACGGCGGGTTTAACGATTTCCGGGGCGGCGGCCGGTTTTCCGGGCGGATAACCGCCGGCTGGGTGATGGCCGGGGCGCTCGCCCGAAAGCTGCTGGCGTTGCAAGACATTGCTGTCTTTGCCCACACCGTTGAAATCGGCGGGGTAAAAGCCGCTCCTGCGGACACCTCCCGGATAAAAGAGGGCGCGGAAAGCAGCTCTCTCCGCTGCGCTGACCCGGCTGCGGCGGCGGAAATGGAGCTGCGGATTGAAAAGGCCCGGGCGGAGGGCGATAGCCTGGGCGGAGTCGTCGAAGGTATCGCCCTGAACGTTCCCGCTGGCCTGGGTGAGCCGGTCTTTGACACTCTGGACGGGGCGCTGGCCAGAGCCATGCTGGCCATCCCCGGAGTCAAAGGGGTGGAGTTCGGCGCCGGTTTCTCCGCCGTAAACAAAAAAGGCTCGGAAAACAATGACCCGTTCACCGTAGAAGCGGGCCGGATAATAACGGAGACCAATAACGCCGGTGGCATCCTGGGCGGCATCAGTAACGGCATGCCGGTGGTCCTGCGGGTGGCCGTCAAGCCCACCGCTTCCATCGGGCGGCCCCAACGGACGGTTGACATAAACACAATGAAAAAAGATGAGCTCTCCGTCCGGGGGAGGCATGACGTGTGCATCGTCCCGCGGGCGGCGATCGTTGTGGAAGCCATGATGGCGGTAACTCTCTGTGATTTCGCCCTGCGGGTGGGGATAGTTCCGGGAGTGATAAGATGAACCTGGAAGAACTGCGCCAGCAGATAGATGACGTTGACGAGCGGATTGTCGGACTCATCGCCGAGCGGGTAAAGATTGCCGAAGAGATAGGTCGGGGAAAAAAGACCCGGAACAAGCTGGTCGAAGATAAAGAGCGGGAAAATCGGGTACTTGTCCACGTCCGGCGGATTGCCGCAGAAAAGGACCTGAGTCAGGAAGATATTGAGGATATTTACCGCCGCGTCATCGCCGCCTGCAAGCATATCCAGGGGATTGAGGCGGCTTTTCAGGGCGAGGTCGGCGCTTACAGCGAGGAAGCGGTTATCCAGTTCTTCGGCTCTTCCCTGCACAGCCTTCCCTGTGAAACCCTGGAAGAAGTCTTTCAGGCCGTAGAAGAGTCCAGGGTCCAGTTCGGCGTGGTGCCGGTGGAAAACTCGCTGGAAGGAATTATCAGCCGGGTGTATGACCTGCTGTTCGATTCCAGTCTCAAGGTATGCGGCGAGACTGAGGTACGCGTCATTCACTGTCTCATCGCCAGTCCCGGCGCCGGGCTTGATTCCATAAAGAAAGTCTATTCCCATCCCCAGGCTCTGGCGCAGTGCCGCACTTTCCTCAAGCACCTCGGTTGCGAGTTGATTCCTACCTATGACACCGCGGGCAGCGTCAAGATGATTAAAGAAAAAGGACTGGCCGATGCCGCCGCCATTGCCAGCGCCCGGGCGGCCGAGATTTACGGTATGAAGGTGCTGGCCCAGGAAATTGAGGACAACCCGAATAACTTCACCCGCTTTTTTGTCCTGGCCAAGGAAGACGCGCCGCCCAGCGGCGATGATAAGACTTCCATCATTCTCTCTACCAAGAACGAGCCGGGGGCGCTGTATTTCTTTTTGGGCGAGTTTGCCCGGCGAAACATCAACCTGACCAAGCTGGAATCGAGACCCACCCGGCTCAAGCCCTGGCAGTATAATTTTTTCCTCGATTTTGACGGTCACCGGACGGATAAGGCCGCCCGGGAAGCGCTGGAAAGTCTGGACCGGACTTCCAGCTTTGTCAAAGTGCTCGGCTCGTACCCCCGGGCGAAGAAAGCGGTGAGGTGAGCTGGTGAGAATTGCCGTAATCGGCGGCACCGGCAAAATGGGGAGCTGGTTTGCCCGTTTCTTCCGGGAAGACGGCCAGGATGTGGTCATCGCCGGCCGCAACCCGGAAAAACTGGCCGAGACCGGCCACCGGCTCGGCATAGCCACCGATACCATTACTGGCGCGGTAAAAGACGCTGACGTTGTCTTGCTCTCGGTCTCCATAGATAGCTTTGAAGAAGTCGTGTCCAGCCTGTCTCCTCACGTTCGGCCCGGACAAATCGTGATTGACGTGACCTCGGTCAAGACCGCTCCGGTAGCGGCCATGCACCGCTTTCTGAAGACCGCCCGGGTCCTGGGCGCCCACCCCCTGTTTGGCCCCGGCGCTACCAGCCTGGGAAACCAGAACGTGGTGCTGACCCCCACCGATGACGCGGAGCAGGCTCTGGCAGAGAAAGTGAAAAAATACCTGGAAGACCGGGGCGCCCGGGTCAGCCTGATGACCCCTGCGGTTCACGATGGAAAGATGAACGTCATCCTGGGGCTGGCCCACTTTATCGCCATTGTCTCCGCGGATGCGCTGCTCGCCTCCGGCCGCCTGGACCGGGACGGAAACCGTGGCGGCATTACTTACCGGGTGCTGCTGACCCTCGTGGAAAGCGTGCTCTCGGAAGACCCGGAACTTTACGCCTCATTGCAGATGAACCTGCCGGACATTGCCGGGACCGAAAATATGTTCGTGCAGAAAGCCGCTGCTTGGGCGGAGCTGGTGTGCAGGAAAGACGACCGGGAATTCGTCCGCCAGATGAAAGCGCTGCGAGAACGGCTCGAGGCAAGCAACGCTGACTTCGGTAAAGCCTACCGGAATATGTATCGTCTTGCTGACGAATTATGACTTTATCTCGTAGGTGCCGAAGATGAAGTCAAGGTCTTCCTGCAGAGCGGTTACCCTCTCCGCCGGGAAAAGTGCTTCATTCACGTCAACCATTACCTTCGTTTCCGTCTTTACCGAACCGACGATGTGGGCCCGCAGGCACTCTTTCCCGGACTTTTCCTCGTTAAACGCCATAGTGCCCCGGCTGATGAACGACGAGGTATCTCCCGGCAGGGCGTAGGTCTCAATCTTGGCTTCTCCCGGAGTTATCCCCTGCTTCAGGACGAAATCTCTCACTTCGTCATAAAGCAGGCCGGGATTTACCCCTTTGTACGTTTTCCTGATTTGCATCTTGGCCCGCTCCCTCTTATCTCCTTTAATACTGTATCATAGGCCGCCGTCCGATTTTGTCAAGTAACTCGATCGCGGAAGGCAGCAAGGGTTATTCTGAATACTCGAAGATTTTAACCGAAGGAATCCCTGCCCCTTTTACCTGCTCCTCCGAGCCGTGGACGAGCCGGAAGTTTTTCATTTCCGGTAGCTGTACCGGAGTTTCAAACGGGTTCAAGCTCACTATCCGGTAGTTGCCCGTTTCCTGTTCTGCTATGTAACCGGACGCATCTTCATAATCGCTGAACTGCTGTACGTCGGTGATTAGCTTTACCGTCTCACCTTTATCGGTTTGTCTTTCCTCAAAGGTGATGACCAGTGACTTTTCCGGTACTACCTCCTGGCCATCAAAATGGTACAGCCTGACCAGTGTTGTCTGGAAATACTGCGGGTAGAAAAGCCTTACCGCCACGTAGTCACCCTCCGGCTGCGGCGCCAGGTAAACATCGTGAAAATCGGTTACATTCCCTCCCGCCCACTGTGCCAGTGCCCAGAGCTTGTCGGAAACGGTCTGGTCGTCAATGATGACGTACTTCGAGTCCATCTCCCGCGCCATCTCGGCGACGGCTTCCTCATCCTGTGACAGGAAAAAGCGGGCCACGTCCGCCCCGCCCGGCCCGGGCAGAACCGTGGGGGGGCGGTGAGCAATGCGGGCAATCCAGTAGCCGTAATCCGTCCAGGCGGTGACTCCGTAGGCGGAGTCCGGGTAGGGGTAGTCTTCTTCCGGGGCAGGTGACCGGTAATCCTGATAATAGAACCCCGCTTCGCCGAAGGGCTCCGGGGTGTTTTCCCTCATCCACCGCAGGGAATTGACCCAGGCATCGGAAGGCGCAAAGCGGGCTGCCTCCGCCGTAGCCGCCGCCGTCTGGAAACTGGGGAAAAAGACCAGGAAAAAGAAAAGTATGACCATAATCCCGTTCGCGTATCTGGCCGTTCTGACCCTGCCGCGGGGGATAATCGCCGGCCATACCTGCCAGATAATATAACTGAGCAAGAGCATCACGCTGACCGCCACCAGCCACGGTGCCAGCCGCTGGAGAAGAAAGACGAAGACTATCATTATTCCCGGCAGTACTACCTTGAACCACCGGTGTGCCGGTTCGCCCGCTGCTGCCGATCGGAATTGCGTCCAGAAGGCATAGCCGGTGAGCAGGGAGACGTTTACCGCCAGGTAGTAGGCGAACCGCCGCTGCCCCAGGGTAGCCAGCAGTATCGCCAGTCCCCAAACCAGGAGCAGGGTACGGTCCGCTTCGCCGTGCCTGACCACGTGAATGGCCAGCAAGACCAGCGCCACCAGGCTGATAAGAAATCCGGCGCCGAAGTTGCCCAGGGCGATATCGAGCGTCCAGTCATTGCCGGGACGCAGGAAGGGCTGCATTTCTATGATGGTGCGGCTGGCATCCCAGGCGAAGATGCGGAATAGCCCCAGCATCATCTCGGTGAAACCGGAAGCATGATAGAGAATGACTCCGCCGATAAGTCCTGCCCCCAGTAATGACAGGGGGTAGTAAACCGGCTTCATTCTCCGTCCTCCCATCCACCGGGAAATCAGGTGCAGTAGCGGCATTGCCAGCACCGCGGCGCCCAGAGGTATCAGGTTGAACCTGTAGTAAAAGGCCTCGTGCCAGGCCAGGGAAAAAACCACCATCGCGGTGAGGAAAACGGTGACCCCGGTAATGGCCAGGTAATCGGTGGAACGGCGCCGGAGGTGGTCGCTGAAAAACTGAATGACGAAAAAAGCGGCCAGGACGAAAGCGAAAAACAGACCTCCTATCCAGACCAGGAGGTACATTCCCAGGAAAACGCCGCTCAGAAAACTGTAAAGCAGGGGGCGGATGACCTTCCGGTCTGGTTGCCGGAGATGGCCCGGACTCAGGTCTCTTTCCCGCGAAACCCTGGTTGCCATCACCAGGAACATAGCCGCGGTGGTGGTAAATAGCACTTCCATGACGTGGTAGTCGGTAAAGCCGAGTATGGAGCGTCCCAGGAACTCTCCGGGAAGTACCGCGATTAAAGCGGCGGCAATTATGCCGGCGCGGCGGCTGAACACTTTGCTGCCGATGACGTACACCGGGATGACGGTTAGCGCTCCCATCACGGCTGGAAAATACACCCCCACCGTGTCGATGGTGTGCTCGCTCGGCGCTCCCAGCCCTATCACCTGAATGATGCCGGCCAGGAGCCAGTTAAAAAAAGGAAAGTTGCCTATGGATACGCCGTCGGGGTAGGCCAGGTAAGGATAAAACGTGCTGAAACCGGGAAAATTAGGGATAATGTTGTCCACCAGACGCATATGGTAATAAACGTCTACACCGGTGAATTTTATCAGCTCGCCGCTGAACACCTGGTCATACGGGAAAAAGACGCGCAGCAGCAGGGAGACTGAGAAAATCAGGGATAGGATAATGACGGCAATCACGGCAGGAGATAACCTGGCAGGGACTGTCTCTCGCGTTTCTTCCGTCATCAGGTTTCCCCTCCGTTCTCCCGTAGTGCCCGGGAAAAGGTTATCAGGCTCCTTGCCTTATGGGCTCGCCGCGCCCCGGCCGGAAAATTACATCTCTTTGTTCAGGTTGGCCAGGAACTCCTTGTTCGTCTTGGACTTCCGCAGGCGTTCCAGGATTCGTTCCGTTGCTTCCACCAGGTTGTTCGAATCCGAAGAAATCATGGCCACCATACGCCGCAGCAGCCAGACCTGCTTCAGGTCCTCTTCGCCGATGAGCATCTCCTCGCGTCTGGTGCCGCTGCGCTGGATGTCAATCGCAGGGAAGATGCGGCGCTCGGAGAATCGCCGGTCCAGGTGGAGTTCCATGTTCCCGGTGCCTTTGAACTCTTCGTAGATAAGGTCGTCCATGCGGCTGCCGGTATCGACCAGGCAGGTGGCGATGATGGTCAGGCTGCCGCCTTCATCCACGTTGCGGGCGGCGCCGAAAAAGCGCTTCGCCGGGTGCAGCGCTGCAGGGTCGATGCCGCCGGAAAGAGTACGTCCGCTGGAAGGCATCGCCAGGTTGTAGGCGCGGGTCAGCCGCGTAATCCCGTCGAGCAGGATGACGATGTCTTTGCCGCCTTCCACGATGCGCTTGGCCCTTTCCAGTGCCAGTTCGGCCACCCGGGTCTGGTTTTCCGCCGGCTCATCAAAGGTGGCTCCGATAACTTCTCCCCGGATGGAGCGCTTCATATCGGTGACCTCTTCCGGCCTCTCCCCGATAAGGCAGACCATCAGGTGAATGTCATCGTAGTTAAGGGCGGTAGAGTTGGCAATCGCCTTGAGCAGTAACGTCTTACCCGCCTTGGGCGGCGAGACGATAAGCCCCCGCTGCCCCCGGCCGATCGGCGCAATGAGATTGAGCAGCCGCGTGGAAAGCTCCTGCGAGGACCTCTCCAGGTTGATTATTTTTTCCGGAAACGTAGGGGTAAGAGTATTGAAGTGAGGCCGGTTTTTGATTTTCTCCGGGTTGTAGCCGTTGATGGCCAGGATTTGCAGAAGGCTGAAATATTTTTCATTGCTCTTCGGCGCCCTGCCTTCCCCGAAAATCATATCACCGTTGCGCAGGCCGAAGCGCCGGACTTGAGATGGAGACACATAAACATCGGTTTGGCTGGGCAGCAGGGTATGCTGCCTCAGGAAACCGTAGCCGTCACTCATAATATCCAGAATGCCTTCGCAGAAAGTGTTCCCTTCGGCCTCTATGTCCGTCTTCAGCAGGCCGATGATGATGTCCTGCTTGCTCCCGTTCCCGTCCGCTTTGGTGACACCCTTTTCTTTGGCGAGTATCAGCAACTCCTCTTTGCTTTTCTTTTCCAGTTCTTCAATGTTCATGCTCATGGTCTGACCTCACTCCCGAGCTTTCCCCGGCTATTCCGCAGAAAACTCTCTCCTGCCTCCGATTCGACTTTCTGAAGGCGATGTGTTTTTACCTCCGCTCCGGAAGTTTCCGGATTATTTCCCGTATCAAGTCTGGATAGCCCGCTTTGCCTCCGGCGGTTTTTCCTGCCTACTGCTGCTGTGACACCTTTTTCCAGTCCGCCAGAAAACGTTCTATGCCGATGTCCGTCAGCGGATGGCGGGTCATCTGCATCAGCACGCTGTGCGGCACGGTGGCGATGTGCGCCCCGGCTTTGGCCGCGGCGACGCAGTGCAGGGAGTGCCGCAGACTGGCGGCAATTACCTGGGTGGGCAGCTGATAGTAGCGGTAAACCTCGACGATGTCTTTAACCAGCCCCATACCGTCATGCCCGATGTCATCCAGTCGGCCGACGAATGGGCTGATGAAGGCAGCGCCAGCCCTGGCTCCCAGTATCGCCTGATTTACCGAAAAACAAAGCGTCATATTAATCTGGATGTTTTCGCAGCTCAGCCTGGCCGTCGCTTCCAGTCCGGCCGCGGTAGAAGGTATCTTCACCGCTACGTTGGGTGCCCAGGAAGCCTTGGTCCGTCCCTCTTCGATCATGGCCTCGGTATCCTCGCTGACCACCTCCGCGGAAACGGAACAGCCCGGGCCCACTATGGAGCAGATGGTCTTGACCACCGTCTCGTAGTCGGAGGTGGACTCCTTGGCCACCAGGCTGGGGTTGGTGGTCACCCCGCTGATGACTCCCATCTTTGCCCCCTGCCTGATCTGGTCCAGGTTGGCGGTGTCTAAAAAAATCTTCATTTTGGTCCTCACTGTGTCATTTATTCTGAGGTCAGCGGGAGCGGCGGCTGTGCCCCCTCCCGCATAACCTCTTTGGCCGCATCGATGAAATCGCAGAAGAGGGGGTGGGAACGGCCCGGCCGGGAACCGAACTCGGGATGAAACTGGCAGCTCACCATCCAGGGATGGTCCGCCAGTTCGCATATCTCCACCAGTTTCTTATCCGGGGACAGTCCGCTGTAAATCAGCCCGGATTCGTTCAGGGCCGTGCGGTACTCGTTATTGAACTCGTACCGGTGGCGGTGCCGTTCGTTGACCAGAGTCTGGCCATAGGCCCTCCCGGCCCGGCTGTCCGGGAGTAGCTGGCAGGGGTAGTTGCCCAGCCGCATGGTGCCGCCCTTGTTCTCCGTATTCTTCTGTTCCGGCAGCAGGTCTATGACCGGATAAGGAGTATCCGGATCGAATTCGGTGGAATTGGGCTCATCGGAATTAAAGGCCGCCCGGGCGAATTCCACCACCATTACCTGCATCCCCAGGCACAGGCCCAGGTAGGGGATCCGGTTAACCCGCGCGTATCTGGCCGCCTTTACCATCCCCTCGATACCCCTGATACCGAAGCCGCCGGGAACGACGATGCCCTGCACCGTGCGCAGCAGGTTATCTTCGTCCTCTTTCTCCAGGTCTTCGGAATGAACCCACATCAGGTTGATATCCCGGTCATGGTAGAGTGCGGCGTGGCAGAGCGCCTCGCGCACTGAAAAATAGGCGTCATTCAGTTCAACGTACTTGCCCACCAGGGCGATGTTAATCGCCTCGTGGGGCGTCTTGAGCCGCTGGTCCAGGTCCCGCCACTTGCTGAGGTCGGCCCGGCGTCCTTTCAGGCCGAGCTTCTCCACCACCAGCCTGCCCAGCCCGGACTCTTCCAGGAGCAGCGGTATCTCGTAGATGGACTGGACCGTCGGCAGGGGGATTACTGCCTGGCGCTCCACGTCACAGAACAGGGATATTTTATCTCTGGTCCCTTCCGGTATGGGCAGGTCACTCCGGCAGAGAATAAGGTCAGGCTGGATACCAATGCGGCGCAGCTCGTTGACGCTGTGCTGGGTGGGCTTGGTCTTCAGCTCCTGGGAAGTATTGAGATAAGGCAGTAACGTGACGTGGATGTAGAGGACATTGTCCCGGCCCACGTCTTTCCTCATCTGCCGTATCGCTTCCAAGAACGGCTGCCCCTCGATATCGCCCACCGTGCCCCCCACCTCAATCAGCACCACATCGGCTCCGGAGTTATCCGCCAATCGCTTGAACCTGTTTTTTATCTCGCCGGTGAGGTGAGGCACCACCTGTATCGTGCCGCCCAAAAAATCTCCTCGCCTTTCTTTGGTGATGACCGAGCTATAGATTTGGCCCGAGGTAACATTGGAATCCATGCTTAGGTCGGTATCGATGAAGCGCTCGTAATTACCCAGATCGAGGTCGGTCTCCGCCCCGTCCTGGGTGACGAATACCTCTCCGTGCTGGTAGGGAGACATCGTCCCCGGATCTACGTTCAGGTACGGGTCCAGTTTCTGTACCGAAACGCTGATACCCCGGCTTTTCAGGATGGCCCCGATAGAAGCGACGGTGATGCCCTTACCTACTGAACTGACCACACCGCCGGTGACGAAGATATATTTTGACATACAAAAACCAGATTAAAGCACCATAATAAATGCTTGCTGCTCCGGGCGTTTTTAAAAGCAGGTGCCTGAACTTGCAGACCGCAAATATCGGACTATGACCAACCGCTCTTTATACGTGACGTCTGGAAAGATAGCGCCTGATCTCGCGGGGGAATGAAGTGTTTCTTTTAGTATAAAGAAATCAGCGGTCATTGTCAAGTTCAACGTACTTATTGTTAAAAAAAATTGAAAAGTGAACTGTTAAAGCCTGAAAAGTGAACCGATA
>CAZTMR010000032.1:0-14900 GCA_964615345.1 uncultured Dehalococcoidaceae bacterium
CCGTAACATAGGGGTTGAGTAGGGGAAATGCGGGGTTTTTCAGCACTCTCCTAGCAGCGGTTTTCGTCCTGCTCGGTCCATTCCAGTACATAGCTTGACCAGATGCGTTTTACCGCTTCTTTGAGCATTGCCTGGCGCGGCGACGGTATATCCAACCAGGGAGGTAGTTTTAAGCCGATCAGCTTTTTCGCCGCCGGACAACTGTTGTCCAGCAACTGCAAGGTGGTCCGGGCGCCGCCATATAACACGTAATCGAAAGAACCAGACACGGGGATAACGTACTCCTT
Source organism: uncultured Dehalococcoidaceae bacterium (assembly GCA_964615345.1). Classification (GTDB taxonomy): domain Bacteria; phylum Chloroflexota; class Dehalococcoidia; order Dehalococcoidales; family RBG-16-60-22; genus JACZSH01. The sequence goes on from CAZTMR010000032.1 coordinate 288, forward strand.
TATCTTCTCGCAAACTCGCTCCAGGAAATACGCTATCTGCTTCTCACGGTGGCGTTGAAATCTGCCCTGGGAAGAGCCGCCCTTCCGATGGCGTCCATGCACCAGGCCGGTACCACACTTGCTGCTGACAAGGTGCTCCCCGTGGCAGACTCCCACTGCGTAAGCGCCCAGACGCACCAGTACCAGAGCTATCCTGTAATCGGTATGCAATTTTTTCCGCAGCGAAGCGACATCATAGCCGGACAAAAGTTGTTTTCCGGTCAAAGGAAACGGAGGTAGTACGAGATATTTTCGCTTTTCGCCCCAATATAAACAGGCCCCGGTTTTTGAGCCGGCCACTGCCCCCACCAGCCCTTCCGGCAGGGCACACGGCACAACAACTTCTTTCAGTGTATTTTCTATTTCCGGATAGGACAGCCCAGAAGGGAGGTAAAGGGAACGCGCCTCGCTATCCCTGTTTGCTTCCAGTTCATTGAGCAACTCAATTGTCCTCATGCGACCGAGGTAGTGCTGTCCGGTAAGCAAAGCTGTACCGCCTTATTGTGTCATAAAGTTTGCAGGCTGACGATGGAAGCGCCGTCATGGCCTTCGTCCCGGCTGCCGCTGCGGAAAGACTTCACCAGCGGGTGGGTGGCCAGAATATCCCGGACAACCCGGCGCACGGCGCCGGTACCGATACCGTGAATGATACGCACTTCATTGAGGCCGGCGATGGTGGCACCGTTCAGGTAGCTGTCCAGCAGGGCGTCGACATCGTCCGTCCGCTTGCCGCGCAGGTCCAGTTCCGGGGAAACGTGTCCTCCGGACGGCAATCCCATCCGCCCCGGTTGGCCGTTTCTGAATCCGGTTTCCGGGGCCATCTTTTCCACTCCTTGAAGACCAACCCTGAGCCTGGCCGGTCCCACCTGGACCTCAACCTGCTGTTTTTCCTCAGATACAGAGAGCACGGTTGCCGGTGCACTGGTCTCATTGACCCGGACGATATCCCCGGGCGTAAGGGGAACCTTTTCTTTTTCCGCCTCGTTTTCCGGAGGCATCCAGACGTCATCCCGCAGCTGCTCCCTGACCCTGAACAGAACCTGCCGGGCCCGCTCCACTTTTTCTCTTGACCTTTCTTTTCTCAGTGCGGCGACAGCCTGTTTTATTTCCTGGTGCAGGTTATTCGTCTCCAGGACCACTCTATCCCGGAACTGGTTGATAATACTGCTCTCTGCATCCTTCAGCTTGCAGCGCAAACTTTCGGCTTCACGCCTCTCTTTTTCCAGTTCGGTGCTCACTTCTTCCAGGTGCTGACGCGCCGCTTCCGTTTTCTGCTTTTCTTCCATCAAACCAGTCAACAGCGTTTCCAGATCGCGGGCACCCTCGGAAAGCATGCCCCTGGCCTCATTGACGATGTCGGGCAGCAGGCCCAATCGGGAAGCGGTAGCCAGGGCGTTGCTACCGCCGGGAATACCAATCGAAAGATGGTAGGTGGGAACAAAGGTTACGGGGTCAAACTCAAAAGAGGCGTTCTCCATCCCCGGAGTAGCGTGGGCGAATACCTTGAGCGCACTGAAATGCGTGGTGGCAATGGTAAGCGTTTTTTGTCGCAGGAAATGGAGCAGTATGGAGTGGGCCAGGGCGGAACCCTCTTCGGGATCGGTGCTGGTGCCCAGCTCATCAAGAAGCACCAGGCTCCTCGGGGTGGCCTTATTCACGATGCGGTTGATGTTTCCTATATGCCAGCTGAAACTGGAGAGCGTTTGCTCGATACTCTGCTCATCGCCGATATCGGCGTAAATGCCGTCGAATACCGGCAGGCAGCTTCCCGCAGAAGCGGGAACCGGCAACCCCGCCTGCGCCATCAAGCTGAAAAGGCCCACCGTCTTGAGCGCCACCGTTTTCCCTCCGGTATTGGGGCCGGTAATCACCAGGACCGAGAAGTCTTTCCCCAGCTCCACCGATACCGGCACCGCCTTGTCCGCCAGCAGCGGGTGGCGTGCTTCCACCAGCCGGACTACCGGTTTCCGGTTTTCCGATACCCCATTCTCTCCGCCAAACTGGATTAGTTCCGGCTCGGTCGCCCTGAATCTGGCAGCGAATTTTGCCCTGGCCAGCGCCAGGTCAAGTTCTGCCGCCAGCACAACGTTTTGTCTTATCTCATCCTCGTAAACACCCGCCTCGGAGCTTAATCTGCTCAGTATCCGTTCTATTTCCTGTTTTTCTTCGGCCCTGAGTTCACGCAAGGTATTTCCCATCTCCACAGTCGTCCAGGGCTCGATAAACGCCGTAGCCCCGGTGTTGGAAACATCATGAACGATGCCGCCCAATTCACGGCGATACTCCGTTTTCACCGGCACCACGTACCTGCCTTCCCTTTCCGTGATGATGGGCTCCTGGATTATTTGCTGCCCCCGGGTGGTTTTCATCAGCGATTCCAGGGCATCCCAAACCTGCCGGTGAACTGCGTTAAGGTCACACCTGATTGCAGCCAGGCGCGTTGAAGCCTCATCCAGGATATCGCCGTTCTCGGCCAGGCAGCTGGCGATGCTTTTCTCAACCGAGGGCAGTGGCACAATCCCACTGCCGATGTCCCAGAGCAGCGGAAACTGACCGGATAGCTTTTCCAGACCATCATGAAGATGGCGCAGCGCCGCCAGCGTCCACCTGATTTCGAGCAGGCGAGACGGGTCGAGTATTTTCCCCAGGGCCGCCAGGCGGACCTCTTCTCTGATATCGGTGGTGCTGCCCACGGTTATCCCCGGCTCTACTGCCAGCAGGTGCCGCGCCTCCGCCGTCTCTTTGAGCCGCCGGGAGATGACTTCATATTCGGTCAGCGGCATCAGCTCGAGCGCCAACTGACGGCTGGCGGAAAAAGAAGTAAACCCGGAAAGTATCCTCCGGATAACTGGGAACTCCAGTATTTCTATGCTCTTTTCGTCCATAAATGTCTTTCCGGCTTTCTTTACTTTTATTATAACAGATGAAACCAGGCGTGGCCCGTTCATATCAGGCGGGGCGAACCGAACAACTGCTTGCCGTTAACGGTTAAATAAATTATCATTGTACCGTCTGAGGGGTAAAAGGAGAGCACAATGAGAGCCGTAGTCGTCCAGGAAGACGGGAGAACACTGAAAGTCCAGCAGATGTCCCGGCCGGAAGTGCCGGCGGGTATGCTCCTGCTCAAGACCATATACTGCTCCATCTGCGGGACGGATATTGAGTATCTGGACGGCGTTCTGGAGAACGTGCCCAGCTTCAAGTACTTCCCCGGGACCGTTCTCGGGCACGAGTGGGTGGCGAAAATCGCCGCCGTGGGACGGGGAATAGAAGGCTGGACGGTGGGCGACCGGGTAACGTACTGCCCGGTAAAACGTTCCTGTGGCCAGTGTTATTTCTGCCGGCGTCTGATGTACCATCTCTGCCTGGGCGGTCCCTCAAGAGGACTCATTTTCGGTGGCCAGGGCTATGGGCAAAGAGGGGGCGCGATGGCCGAGTATTTCGTCAAACCCCCGAATATGGTCTACCCGGTGCCGCATAGCGTGACTTCGGAAGAGGCCTGCCTGGCGGAGCCCCTGGCCACCGGCGTCGGCTCGGTGCAGGCCGCCGGACTGGGGCTGGGGAAATCTGTGGTCATCATCGGGGCGGGGAAAATTGGCCTGGGGGCCATGCTCAGCGCCCGGGCGGCCGGAGCTGCTCCCATAATCATGGTCGATATCGCCCCGTCCCGCCTGGAAAAAGCGGCGGAAATGGGCGCTGATGCCGTGCTCAACGCCGCAGAAGTAGATGTGGAAGCGGAGGTAATCGAGCTAACGGATGCCGGCCCGGATGCGGTGCTGGTTTGCGTTCGGGAGGGCAAGGTGTTCAACCAGGCGGTACAAATAGTCAGGCAGGGTGGCTCCATCGCCATCACCGGCTTTGTCAATCCCATGGAGGTGGCCCCGGCACTCTGGATTGAGAAACAGCTTACTATAAGGGGGCACCTCAGCGGTCCGGTTATTACCTCTCTGAACCTTATGGCTAACAAGCTGGTGAATGTTCGGCCGCTTATTTCGGAGATAATGCCGCTGGAAGAGGCCCAGAGAGGAGTCGATTCGATAAAAAGCGGACAGAACCTCAGCGTACTGTTAAAGCCCTGACCGCAGCAGATAGACAAGGAGGAAACGTAATGAACTCCAGAGAACGAGTATACACTGCTCTCAATCACCGGGAACCGGATCGGGTACCCATCGCCTTCAGTACGGCGGCGAGCACCATTACCGAGTGCCCGCCCAACGGCAGGGTCTGCTCACAGCTGTACGAGTACCTCGGGCTGACCGATGCCGAACCGATAAGGATAACCGATGTTTTTACCCAGCCGACCAATCTCGACCCCCGGGTGGTGCAACGGCTTCATTCCGATATGGTTCCGGTGGGCCCCAATCCGCCGCGGGTAACCGTTGAGCCGGACGGCTCCAAAACCTGGCCTTGGTTCTGCGGTATGCGGATAAGAAAAATCGGGATGTACGACGAGCCATTTGATTTTCCGATGCGTCATATGACCACACCGGAGGACATTAGCGCCTACCCCTGGCCGGACCTTTCCACGAACATAATGGACGGGGTGGTGGAAAAAGCGAAGTACCTCCACGAAAAGACCGATTACTTTGTGGTGGGCCGGACCCTTTCCACGATGCTGCCCTTCCTGGGATACGCTTTGCTCAGCGGCATGGACAAGTGGTTGATAGATATGAAGGCTGAGCCGGATTTCTACCACCGGCTTTCGGAAAAACTGCTCGAAGTCGGCATCGCCATGAATGACCAGTTCTTCAGCGGCGTCGGGCCTTACATTGATGGGGCTAATATCAATGACGACCTGGGCACCCAGACGGGACTGCTGATGTCTCACGATGACTATGTGCGGTTCGTCAAGCCGTACACCGCGGAAATCATCCGGAACATTCGGAAACATCTGCGGCCGGAGGCCAAGATTATCTTGCACAGCTGCGGCTCCGTCTATGAGGCAATTCCAGACCTGATAGAAATTGGCGTAGACGTACTCAATCCGGTGCAGCCGCTGGCGAGAAATATGGAGCCTTGGCGACTGAAAAAGGAGTTCGGAGACAGACTCGCCTTTCTCGGCGGATTTGATATCCAGCAGCTTTTACCGCTGGGCACAATCGGCGAGATAAGAGAGGGATCCAAAAAACTCATCCGGGAGTACGCTTCTGGCGGAGGATTCGTTTTCGCTACCTCACATAATATAGAACCGGACACGCCTCCGGAGAACATCGTGGCGGCTTTCGATGCCGCACTGGAATTCGGTAAATACCCCGTGCCGGAACCGGAGGGAGACAGCTACGTGGACTATATCAAAAAACTGCTCCTGCCGGAAAGCAAAAAGACTGTCCGGAACTCAAGCAGGGCAGAAAGTTGACATAATACGATAACCGGGAGCTACTTCTTGAGGCGGAGAAAGGTGATATCCTGACCAAAGACCAGAGACAGCAACCAATCAGTTAATACCCGGATGCGGTTATACATCCCGGTAACCAGTAAAGTATAAGCCAGCACCCAGACCATACGCGCCGGGAAACCGTAAAGCCGCACCCCGAAAATCCTCATCACTGCTTTGGTGACTCCCAGGGAGAGTATTTCCGGGGTGCCGGAAAAACGATAGGGCCTTTTATCCCACCCCCGGATTTCCGCCAGGATGTTGTCCGCGGCTACACGGGCCTGGCGCACTGCCATATGCGCCATCTGGGCTATGGGACGGCCCGTCTTTGGGTCTTTGAAATGAGCGCAATCACCCACAGCGTATACACCGGGATAACCGGGTACCTCCAGATATTCATCGACTACGACACGGCCAATTTCATCCCGGCTGACATCGAGTTCCGAGACTCTGGGGTTACCCACCACCCCGGCCACCCAGATAAGAGTATTCGTCGGCATGACTTCCTGACCGTTGATTTCAACCTCGTTCTCCCGTACGGCGGTGATGCGTGATTTCAATCTGACGTCAATGCCCATATCCTGGAGATTTTTCATGGTATAGGCGCCCAGTTTGGTGTGTAACTCGGCAACAATTTTGGGCTCCGCTTCAACCAGCACGAGATGAATGTCATCCCGGTCTATGCTCCGGTAAAATCTAAGCAGGTTCCGCTGGACCAGGTCTCTCAATTGAGCCACCAGCTGGATACCGATGTAACCCGCACCGCAAATCACAAAAGTGAGCAACCGCCGGCGCTGCTCCGGGTTCTGCTCGGCGCTGGCTCGCTCAAAAACATCGATGATATGGTTCCGGATAAGGACGGAGTCGCGTAGCGTTTTCAGGGTGAAAGTGGTCACTTTTTCACCGCCCACGGCATTCAACGCGGCCTGATTGGTAACACTTCCCAGTGCCAGTACCAGATAGTCAAAGTCAAGGACTCGGGCAGACGTTGTCACCTTTCGGCAGGCAAGGTCTATATTCTCCACCTCCGCCTGAATAAAGTTAAACCGGTCCCGCCAGTGCAATTTCCTGATGGGATACGCAATATGCCGGGTCTCAATTCCACCCATCGCTACCTCGTGCAGCAGAGGAGAGAAAAGGAAAAAGTTCTCGTTGCTAACCATGGTAGTCTCGATATTCTCATTGCGGTTCAGAGAGCGGACCAGATGCCTCAGCGCGTAGGTACCGCCAAACCCGCTCCCTAATATCAGAACTTTCTTGCTACCCACGTGCAACCGTCGGGGAGAATTATCCCTCTTACGGAAAAGACCGGTGAACCCTTCCCGCAGCAGCGCTGCAACTAGCTTCAGTAACGGCAAAATGTTTAAAGTCATCCTGGCAATATGCCGATAGCTATAACTGCCGGTAAACATCCCCCACATAGCACTGGTAACGGGCTGTTTCCCCCGGATATTGTTCTGCTCATCGGCAATCAGGCGCTGTTGCGCCAGCAGAAAAGAACGGGAATTCTTTGTCCGGTCATTCAGAGCAAACAGCCACTTTCCCCACCGGTTATCCCGCCTCACCAGATTGCAGAAAGGTTGATAATGGCGCCTGAAGTCATCACGGGACAGGCCATAATTTACCGCGGTAAAGGCTGCCGCCCGCGCCATCAGTAATGATGAACCGATGCCGTCCTTATACAACCTGGAGACCACGGCATCGCCAACCGCCACAAATCTATCGGCGTAATAGTTGCAGGCCATGCCAACCACCGTTTTCGGGCGGCAGCCGCAAGACCGCTGATACTTTTCCGGCAGGAGGCGGCGTACCATCTCGTAACTTAAAAACTCGTTTACCGAAACCGGGCGTCTCCCGCTACTCAAAACGGAAACGTTGATAAACGGCCCTTTGGGAACCAGCGTTCCGAAAACTATGCCCGAATGTGGAATGAGAAAAGCGTGCGCCCGGTTACCCAACCGGGAGGATACCTGGGCCTGGCCGGCATATAGTTCGTCCTGGGCCATAGTCTCCGTAACGGGCGGAACATAATCAAGCCCGACCACCGGTGTCACCCTCGTATTTACGCCAGCCGCCAGCACTACCAGGTCATATTCTAATGTCCTGCCTGCTGTTTCAATTTTCGGCTTGTCCCCGAGGTAAACCCTTGAGACTGGCTGGTTTTTCGCCCTTGCTCCACGCCTTTTCGCCTCTTCGAGCAACCATCCGTCAAAGCTGATTGGTTCCCCGTAATCAGACAGGCGTGGCCCACCCCCACGGTAAATACTGGCAATCTGTGTCCCATCTTCCGGGTTACTGATGCTGATGGAAGCGTAAGGGCTATGCACAATGTAATGTTCTATCCGGTTCTGTATAACCATTTCCGGGACTTCCAGTCCAATCTCCTCCAGGTTTTTCAGCAGAGAAGGGGAAAGTATACCGGCGCACCCCTTACACCCTTTTTTGCCCAGGTCGTCAAAGTTACGCTGCTGGTAAATGGTGATATCCGGATGAATGTTCCTCTGCCCGGCATAATGCAGAAGGTAGAGGGAGAAAAAAGCGCCCCCCGGCCCGCCGCCGATAACCGCAATCCTTGCCCCGGAGCTTATTTGATATGAACCGTTTTCCATATTCCCACCAGGTTCTATAACTCCTCCACCACTAAAAACCACTCTATATAATTATACTAGCGTATCCCGGAGTGAAATTGATAGTCCATCCTGCCTGCCACGGACTGATTTTTAGCCTGAAACAGGCATCCGGTTGGCAGGAGTATACCGGGTAACGGAGCTCCTGTCTTGAATTTATCGTTTTCACTGAGTGTCGGAGCTAGAATTCTTGTAGCCAAACTCCGGCGGTGCTAAAATAATGCTTAACCATTAACGTTTACCAGGCAAAGCAGGTGCCCTGGCCACCGGGGAAAACAAAGAAGATGACGGAATCGCCGAGAAAGTCCGGGATAGACATAGTTGGTGAGGTGTCCTGGGGCACCCATTTCTGCCAGTTTTACCGAACACAGAAAGACCTGCTGGACATACAGGTGCCTTATTTCAGGGCGGGGCTGGAAAACAACGAGTTTTGCATGTGGGTCACTTCTGAGCCTCTCAGTACGGCTCGGGCCTGGCGGGCGGTGCAACGAGATATGCCAGACTTCGGAAAATACCTGTCCCACGGGCAGATTGAGATCATTCCTTATACCGATTGGTATACACGGGATGGCACCTTCGACGGGGACCGGGTGCTCAGGGGGTGGGCGGAAAAACTGGAACAGGCTCTGACCAGGGGCTTTAGCGGACTCAGGATCGCCGGAAACACTTCCTGGCTAAAGAAAGAGCACTGGACTGCCTTCACCCGTTATGAAGTCGGCATAAATGAAGTTATCGAAAACTCCCGGACACTCGCTCTCTGCACTTGTTCCCTAGAAAAATGCGGCACGACTGATGTCATTGGTTTTATGCTCAACCATCAGTTTGCGCTCATCAAGCGGAGAGGTAAATGGGACGTAATTGAAAGCGCTGTTTACCGGCAAACCAGAGAGGCGCTCCGGCAGAGCGAACAAAAGTACCACGACCTGTTTAACGCTATGACCGGAGCCTTCGCGCTGCATGAAATCGTGGTTGACCGTGAAGGGAAAGCTTGTGATTATCGCTTCATCGAAGTCAACGAAGCTTTCAGCCGGCATACGGGTTTATCCCGCAGGGGGATAATCGGCAAAACGGTAAAAGAAGTACTCCCTGAAGTAGAGGATTTCTGGATTGAAACGTATGGTCGTGTGGCTTTTACCGGTGAGGAAACCAGCTTTGAGAGCTTCGCCGCGTCACTGGACAAATGGTTTGAGGTCTACGCCTACTCTCCGAAAAAAGGGTTTTTCGCCACGATTTTCAGAGACATCACGGAACGCAAGAAAGCCGAATGGACGCTTCAAGAAACTGAAAAAGACCTGAATCGTGCCCAGGCGGTAGCCCGAACCGGTAGCTGGCGGCTGGATGTCCAGCGCAACATTCTGCTGTGGTCAGATGAGAACCACCGCATCTTTGGCATCCCCCGGGAAAAACCAATGACCTATGAAACATTCCTCGCCTCTGTGCATCCGGAAGACCGGGAATACGTAGACAGCAAGTGGAACGCGGCTTTACAGGGCGAAGAGTATGATATCGAGCACCGCATTATCGTGGGAAACGAAATAAAGTGGATACGGGAACGGGCTGAACTGGAATTCGACGCAGAAGGGATGCTGAAGGGAGGCTTCGGTACCAGCCAGGACATTACGGAGCGAGTGCTGGCACAAGAGGCTTTGAAAGAGGCGTCCCGGCAGTGGCAGGAAACCTTTGACGCTATGCCGGACCTGATTTCCATCCATTCCCGGGATTACAGAATCCTGAAAGTGAATAAAGCCTTTGCTGAAGCGTTCGGCATGACTCCGGAACAGCTTGTCGGTCAGAAGTGTTATCGGGTGCTCCATAAGAGTGATGAACCGATAGCGGGTTGCCCGCATCAACAGACCATGCAGAGTGGCCGGCTGACCACTGAAGAGATCTTCGAACCGACGCGTGATGCCTATTTTGACGTCTCCACGGCGCCCATCGTTAATAGCTACGGGGAGATTACCAGTTCGGTGCACGTGGCCCGGGAAATAACCGGACGCAAAAAAACAGAGGAAAGGCTGGCTTTCCAGGCAAGGCTGCTGGATGCTATTGAAGACCCCATCCTGGCTACTGACGCCCGGCGCCGGATTGTCTTCTGGGGAAAGGGAGCGTCACACCTGCTCGGATGGGAGCCGGAGGAAGTTGCGGGAAGAGACGTGATCGAGGTCCTGGTTCCCGAAGAAGCAATACCGGAAGCAGAGAAGATTGACGAGCTAATGCGGAAGGGGCACGCCTGGGCAGGAGAGATGACTATCAGACACCGGGACGGCAGGCTGATTCCGGTACTCATCCAGAGCTCGCCTGTTCTGGATAATAAAGGCAGGTTTGTGGGCGCAATAGCCGCCGGGAAGGACATCAGCGAGCTGAAGAAAGCAGATAAAATAAAGGATGAATTCATCGGTCTGGTTTCTCATGAACTACGCACACCACTGACGGTAATCAGCGGATCGCTGCGGGCGGCGATGTATCCGGCCGTAACCACGGAAGACAGACAGGAGCTTATCCATAATGCTATTGATGGAGCGGACTCACTGGCGGCCATTTTGGAGAACATGCTGGAGCTTTCCCGGTATCAAGCGGGCAGGCTCGGTCTTAACACGAGCCAGGTTATTATCAGCGATATGGCCCGGGAGGCTATCGAGAGATTGAAGAGGCAGGGAGTGAGGCAGCAGTTCACGGTGGACTCCCCTGACGATTTGCCGCCAGTTGAAGCCGATTCGATGAGAGTGGAAAGAATACTTCATAACCTGCTGGAAAACGCCACCAAGTACTCACCTCAGGAAAGCGAGATAACGATCTCGGCCCGGAGAGAGACAGACTTCATCGTTACGCGGGTTCAGGACCAGGGTCAGGGTATATCTTCAGAAGACCAGGAAAAGCTATTTCAGCTGTTTGAACGTACCCAATCAGGAGGGAATTACCAGACATCGGGGCTTGGTCTCGGTCTGGTCGTATGCAAACGCCTGGTGGAAGCTCAGGGTGGCTGGATCAGAGTGGATTCGGAACCGGGAAAAGGTACTGCCTTCTCCTTTGCCCTCCCTGTAAGCCAGAGACAGTAATAGCCGCCCGTTAGAGCAGTTTGTTGATTCTCCTGGCTATCTCGTCAGGGTGAAACGGTTTTACCACAAAACTGTCGGCGCCCAGACGCATGGCCTCTTCCCGATTCCCCGGACTGGCGCTAAAGCAGATAACCGGCAAGTTACTGAAGCGGCGCAGCTTCATCAGCACTTCAAAACCATCCATCTCCGGCATAATAATATCCAGGAGCATAATTTCCGGGTTGGCCCAGCTAACAATCTCCAGAGCTTCCTCACCGGAAGTCGCGGTCTGAACTTCAAATCCGCGGAGTTTCAACTCTACTTCAATGAACTTCAGTACCTTGGGATGGTCATCAACCACCAGTATGAGCCGTTTCTTTTCCGAACTATTCATGACACCCCAAGGCTTTAGTCCCGGACATATAACAGTCTTACGCTCATGGCCGGTTTTTAACTATCAGGTTCACATTGTCTCGAACTATCACCGGACCTGATTTTAATTATGATAGCCATCATATATAAAAGTCATAACATTACGGCCAGAAAAGTTACAGAACTATATCATTTCTGTCCCGGTCAATAACTTCCCGCTTTTACAGCTTTCTCACCGCAAGCGTTACCAGTTCTGCGCTAAGCTGTAAAGCTATTCAAGGTATCGCACCGGCGACCTCAGAATATCTAAGCGTAAATGGATAGCTATCAATAACCTGTGGTCTGTAGAACGGCTTTATTTACCAGCAGGTCATTTTCCCCGTGCTTCCATTTTCCTCCACTTACCGCGGTTATCACATCTTTTTGTCAGGATACTTTTATTTCTTGCCCTGACTGCCAGAGTCCGTGTATGTTACACAGGGCGGCAGCGTAAATGGTTCCGGGCTTGCCGGTCTTCATTGACAGGCTGACTTCATGATGGGTGTATACGGTGCTTTTATCCGGTCCTTCTACCGATTCCCCGTGCGCGGTAAATTCAAAGTGGCCTATCTGATAGGGAAATTTCTCTCCTTCCGGGTGGAAATACACGGAAATCCAGCGGATGTGATGGGCGGTGGTATTGGGATGAGCTACTTCTTTACCCAGGGATACCTTCACTGGAAATAGCTCTTCCGTCTTTACCTGGTCTGCACACTCTATTACCGGAACGTGTTTCTCTGTTTTCCAGTCAGCGCTCTGAAATAATTCGCCAAATCGTACCATTTTCTCCTCCTGAATATATCGGCATTTTCATACCTTGCCTTTAAATTATTCTGAATCACTAGAAGCAGAGAAGTCAAACAGAGTTTTATCCGCTCGGTAGATGCTGTTCAAATGATTAATGATTATTGTATAATTGAGCAAGGAAAGCGAGGAGGAAACTGCTTCCCTGCCTTTGATAAAAACAGAGGCGATTTTGAGGACTGTCCGAGACTAATTTCGCGGGAGTAACTCAGCTGGTAGAGTCCCTGCCTTCCAAGCAGGTTGTCGCGGGTTCGAGTCCCGTCTCCCGCTCCACAAAGCTAGATAGTCCGGTCTCTGGTGAAGGTGCAGTTTATCAGGCTGTCTCCGCTATTTACCTGGGCTTCATCACCGATAACACATTGTTTCAGGACAGCGCCAGCTCCGATGGTTGCCCCTGCCCAGAGAACGGCGTCTTCTATCACCGCCCCTTCGCCGATGCGGCAACGGGCGGCAATTATGGCCGGCCCCTTGATGTGAACGCGCTCGCTTATCTGGCATCCACCCGCAATCAGGACGGGCCCGGTAATTTTGGCAGAAGGATGCATGCTGGTCTCTCCGTCCGGGCTTTTTCCCTCACCATCATCGGCCGGCAGGAAGCTGCCTACCTTTGCGGACACTAAGTCCCGGTTCAGGCAGAGATATTTCTCCGGGGTCCCCATATCTAGCCAGTAGCCATCATAATGATAGCCGTAGAGAGGCTCTCCCATGTCGAGAAGTAGGGGAAAGAGGCCTCTTTCAAACATGTAGTGGGTGCCAGCGGGGACGTGCTCCAGCACTTCCGGCTCGATAACGTATATCCCGGCATTTATCCAGTGGGAAGTAACCTCTTCTGGCGCTGGTTTCTCGATAAAGCGCCTGATTTTACCCTCGTCATCAGTTTCCACCACGCCAAAAGCACAGGGGTTATCCACCCGGGTCAGCGCGATGGTAATTTTTGCTTTTTTACGTCTATGGAACCTTACCATGTCACCAATATCCAGGTCAGTGAAAACATCACCGTTGAGAACAATAAAAGTGCGTTCCAGATGGTGTCCCACATTTTTTATCGCTCCGGCGGTACCCAGAGGGACATCTTCAATCGCGTAGACCAACTCAACACCACACCTGCTGCCATCGGCAAAATAGCTCTGAATAGCTTCCGGGAAGTAACTTAACGTTAGAATGATATTATTGATGCCGAACTCCTTCAGATAGGCGATAGTATGTTCCAGGAAGGGTTTATTCAGAACCGGAACCATAGACTTGGGTAGACTGTAGGTCAGAGGCCGCAGGCGTGTTCCTTCTCCCCCGACCAGAACAACGGCTGATAGCGAAACATCCGGTCTTTTCATTTTCCTCCAGACGATGTCCGCAGACAATGATATCTTAATTTTTAGATTACTACGCAGTAAAAGCTCAGTCAAGAGCCTGCTGGTACTGGAATCAGAGTATTTGATTACCTTGACAAATGCGGGCGGGAATAATAATCTGCAAGCAGAAAGTAAAAGCGGGGAGAGAAGCGTAAACCACTTTGCATGACAAAGATTCATTATTCGACGGCCTGGCCGAAGCCTATGATGCCTGGTTCGATAAAGAAGGCAAAATCATCTTTGATACCGAGGTCAAGGCGTTCCAAAACATACTCCAGGATTTGCCCGAACCCTGGCTTGAAATTGGCGTCGGAAGCGGGCGATTTGCGCAGGCGCTGGGCATTGGCGCCGGCATAGACCCGTCCGCCAGGTTGCTGGAACTGGCCACAAAGCGGGGGGTAGACGTTCGCCAGGCAAGAGGAGAGAACAGCGATCTCGAAGCAGGTAAGTTCGGGGCGGTTTTTTTAATTGTTACGCTGTGCTTTGCTGATTCGCCATACGCTATCCTGAAAGAAGCCCACCGTATCCTTCAGAAAAAGGGCAAGCTAGTCCTCGGCATGGTGCTGCGAGAAAATCCCTGGGGACAACTCTACTGTAAAGAAAAAGAGCAGGGCCACCGCTTTTACCAATATGCCACTATCCACAGCTATCCGGAGCTAATTTCTCTCCTTGCGCGGTCCGGGTTCATCATGGAAAAGATTGTTTCCACGCTTTTCCAGAAGCCCGGTGAAGTAAAGGAAGTAGAAACACCCCGGGAATACTACTCCTCCGATGCCGGATTTAACGTAATCGTAGCCCGGAAAGATTCCTGCTACTCCTGATAGCCGGGACCGATTTCTTGACTCACCAGGCTGGGCGGTACTATAATCAAGGCGTAAAACCACTCCGTCCGGGCCGCAATATTATTGACATAACGTTTCCGGGCTCGTAGCTCAGTGGCAGAGCGGTCGGCTCATAACCGATTGGTCGCAGGT
>CAZTMR010000033.1:0-14714 GCA_964615345.1 uncultured Dehalococcoidaceae bacterium
CAGGAGTTCACTTTTGAATTTTACAGCAGTTCACTTTTCAACTTTTCCTAACAGAATGACGAACAGCCTGTCTTCTTGCTTTAAGGCGTGTTTTTAGGTTACAATCTTATACTTGGAGAGGTGTCCGAGAGGCTTATGGTGCCGCTCTCGAAAAGCGGTCTTCGCTTATCGCGAAGCGTGGGTTCGAATCCCACCCTCTCCGCCATCAGGAAAGCGGAACCGAGTATACCGTCGGAGAGGTGCTGGAGTGGCCGATCAGGCGCGCCTGGAGAGCGCGTGTAGCCTCTGGCTACCGTGGGTTCGAATCCCACCCTCTCCGCCACTTTATACTTTAGAGAAAGCCTCCTGAGTTCCCTTCCATATTTATTACTTCCCTGTAACGGTGGGATAATTCTACGCGGCAGGATTTGATTGTCCTGCTACCGGGCCTGTGCTAGAATGGCGGCGTAATGACAGACAAAGATATTAAATACTGGGTTGGCTTCAGCCTCATCCCGGGTATCGGGCGGGTGCGGTCTGCCCAGTTGGAGAGCTATTTCGGCGAGTTGGAAGAAGCATGGGTGGCGGGCCGGGATAAACTGAAGCAGGCCGGCCTGGATGATGCCGCGGTAAAAGCCATTGTCTCCCGCCGGGACAGCGTTGACCTGGAAACGGAGATGGAAAAACTGGCGCGGTACAACGTGACCGTCCTGAACCACCACGATTCAAGGTATCCGTCCCGGCTAAAGGAAATCTATGATTACCCGCCCATCCTTTACGTCAGGGGTTCCCTGCTTCCGGAAGACGAATGGTGTCTGGCGGTAGTAGGTACACGGCGGGCCACCGTGTACGGCCGACAGGTAACCGAGGAGATGGTAGCCGACCTGGCAAAAAGCAGAATAACCATCGCCAGCGGATTGGCCAGAGGTATTGATTCCATAGCCCACCGGACGGCGCTGTCCAGCGGTGGAAGGAGTCTGGCCGTTTTCGCCTGCGGACTGGATATGGTATACCCCAGCGAGAACGCTAGCCTGGCGCGGGACATTATGCAGCAGGGCGCGTTGATAAGTGAATATCCGCTGGGTACGCGTCCCAGAGCGGAGAACTTCCCCCGGCGGAACCGCATTATGAGCGGGTTAAGCTTGGGAGTACTGGTTGTGGAAGCGGGTGAGACCAGCGGAGCGATGATAACCGCCCACATAGCGCTGGAGCAGAACCGGGAAGTATTTGCCGTACCGGGTAGTATCCTTTCTCCGTCCAGCCGTGGGACAAACTACCTCATTCAGGAGGGAGCCAAGCTGGTGCGCAGCTATACGGATATTCTGGAAGAGTTGAACCTGATGACAGTCGCCCGCCAGATGGAAATGCGTGAAATTATCCCTGCCTCGGATACAGAGTCGCTGTTGCTCAAACAGCTGCACGCCGAACCGACGCACATCGATGAGGTCTGCCGGAACAGCGGCCTGCCGATAGCTACGGTAAGCAGCACCCTGGCGATGATGGAGCTTAAAGGCATGGTGAAACAACTGGGTCCGATGAGCTACGCTCTTTCCCGGGAAGCCCGGGAAGAATACAAAGTCAGGGTGGACTGACGGAAACAGAAAGGGGCCAAATTTGTTTTCACCTTTATGTCAAGCTGATATAATTGATACTCTTTGCGGTGACTATGGCCAATAAGAAGAAAAATCTGGTTATCGTGGAGTCCCCAGCCAAGGCGAGAACGCTGGGCAGGATACTGGGGAAGAACTACGATTTGAAAGCCTCGCTGGGGCACATCCGAGACCTGCCGCGAAGCAAGCTCGGCGTGGACGTGGAGAACGGGTTCCAACCACAGTACGTGGTGCCCAAAGCCAAGACCAAGCTCGCCAACGAGTTCAAGAAATCGATACGGGATGCGGCGACGGTGTACCTGGCAACAGACCCGGACCGCGAGGGGGAAGCAATCGCCTGGCACCTGCTGGAAGTAATCAAGCCAGGGAAGATACCGCTGCGGCGAGTGGTTTTTCACGAAATAACCCGGGAAGCCATCGAACAGGCTTTCGAGCACACCAGGAATATCGATATGCGCCTAGTCAACGCCCAGCAGGCGCGACGGGTGCTCGACCGGCTGGTAGGCTATAAGATAAGTCCTTTGCTCTGGAGAAAGATAAGGCGGGGGCTTTCCGCGGGAAGAGTGCAGTCAGTGGCCTTGAAAATAATCGTCGACCGGGAGCGGGAAATCAACGCTTTCGTGTCCGTGGAGTACTGGACGATAGACGCTGAACTGACCAGGATGGCGGATAAAACGGCCTTTTGCGCTACCCTGGTGGGCCGGAAAGACGGCACCAGGGTGGATACCGGCAGCGAAGCGGAGGCGACGAGCCTGGCCAAGGAGCTGGAGAAGGCGGTTTACCGTGTGGACAGGATAGCCAAGAAAAAAGTAAACCGGCAGCCGGCACCGCCGTTTATTACCAGTACCCTCCAGCAAGAAGCCTGGCGCAAGCTGCGTTTCACGGCAAAACAGACGATGGCGCTCGCTCAGCAACTTTACGAAGGGATACCGATAGGGAACGAGGGAAGCGCGGGGCTTATCACCTATATGAGGACCGATTCGACCCGGGTGGCCGCGCAGGCAATTGCCGAGGTACGGGAGTACATCGGCGGGGAGTACGGTGAACGGTATCTGCCCGCCAAAGTTCGCTCTTTCGGCCGGAAAGCAAAGGGAGCGCAGGAAGCGCACGAAGCGATACGGCCGACACGGATACACCGGGAGCCGGCAGCGATAAAGAAGTATTTGACGTCAAACCAGGCACGACTTTACGAGCTAATCTGGAAACGGATGGTGGCCAGCCAGATGTCCGCCGCGCAGTACGATAACACAACGGTGGACGTGGACGCGAAGCGAAACGGAGACGCTTACCTGTTACGGGCCTCGAATCTGGTGAATACGTTTCCGGGATTTACGACGCTTTACAGCGAAGGCAAAGACGAGGCGGACGAAGAAAAAAAAGAAAAGCTGCCGGAACTGAAAAAAGACGAGAAACTGGAGCTGAGGAAGCTTATTCCGGAGCAGCATTTCACCCAGCCGCCACCCCGGTACACGGAAGCGACGTTGATAAAAACGCTGGAGCGATGGGGGATCGGGAGGCCGAGCACCTACGCGCCCATAATGTCTACCATCCAGGACCGCAATTACGTGGACCGCATCCGGGGAAGCTTTCAGCCCACGGAGCTCGGCTTCATCGTGAGTGATTTACTGGTGGAGTATTTCTCCGATATTATGAGCGAAAGTTTTACCGCCGGACTGGAAGACAGGCTGGACGACATCGCCAGTAACCGGCGGAGATGGGTGGACGTTGTCCGGGATTTCTATATGCCGCTGGAAAAGGACCTGGAAACCGCCTCCGAACAGATTGAGCGAATAAAGATACCTGACGAGCTCATAGATGAGGCCTGCCCTCAGTGCGGGAAACCGCTGGCGATAAAGACGGGACGGTTCGGCAAGTTTATCGGCTGTACCGGCTATCCAGAATGTCGTTATACCCGTCCGTACCAGATAAAGACGGGAGCAAAGTGCCCGGAGTGCAGCGGAGAACTGGTGCAGAGAATGAACCGGAACCGGCGCACCTTTTACGGGTGCAGCAATTACCCGGAGTGCCGGTTTGTGAGTAACGCCCGACCGCTGGCGGAGCCGTGTCCGAAGTGCGGAGGGCTACTGGTAGCGGCGAGAGGCGGAAATGCCAGGTGCACCAAATGCGATTTCAGGGGGAAGGTGGCAAAAGAATAGGAGTATGCAGGAGATTTTCAGCAGGTACCTAAACTATCTGGAAGGGGAAAAAGGTGTCTCCGCCTACACGGTGCGCAACTACGTGAACGACCTGATGGGGAACGCGGTGCGGGGAACGCCAAAAGGTTTTTTCCAGTACCTTCGGCAGAGGAAAATAGACTCCCTGGAGGAAGTGGACCGGCACGTCCTGCGCAGCTACATTACCTGGCTGATGGACCTGGGTGTAGCCCGGAACAGCATCGCCCGCAAGCTGTCCGCCGTCCGTTCCTTCTTCCGCTATCTTAAAAGGGAGGAAATACTGAATACCAACCCGGTAAGCAAAATCGGCTCGCCGAAGCTGGACCAAAAGCTGCCTTCATTTTTAACCGTGGAAGAGACGGTGCGACTGCTGGAATCGCCTGACCTGTCCAAGCCGCAGGGGCAGCGCGACCATGCCCTGCTGGAGTTGCTCTATGCCTCCGGTCTGCGCGTCAGCGAGCTGGTGAACCTGAACGTGGAGCAGATAAATACCGGCGGCGGAGAGATACGGGTGATGGGCAAAGGTTCCAAAGAGCGGATGGTACTGAGCGGAGAACCGGCAATAAAGGCACTGAACACTTATCTGGCGCAGGGTCGGAAGATGCTATTGGGTGAAAAGAAAAACAACGCCGTGTTTGTTAACCGGTCCGGGAACCGGCTGGGAACGCGCCGGGTGCAAAAAATTCTGGTCAAATACGCGGCGGCGGTAAACATTGCCAAGCCGGTGCATCCCCACCTGCTTCGGCACACCTTTGCCACCCACCTGCTGGATGGCGGCGCCGACCTGAGAGTGGTGCAGGAACTGCTGGGGCACTCCCAGCTATCTTCAACGCAGGTCTATACCCACGTTAGCCAGAGCCAGGCGAGAAAAATATACCAGTCCGCCCACCCGCTGGCGAGATTGAAGGACAACGAGACTGAAGATAACCGGTAGACTGCAAAAACTGCGAACAGAGCTGGCAGAGAGAGAAGCCGGCGCCATCCTTGTCTCCCGGCCGGAAAACCGCTACTATCTCTCCGGGTTCACCGGTTCAGCGGGTTTTCTGCTGATAACGCCGGGCAAAGCTATCCTCGCTACTGATTTCCGCTATATCGAGCAGGGGAAAGGGCAGGCGCCGGACTACGAAGTATTCCAGATAAAAGGGGATATGGCAGACTGGCTGCCGGAACTGCTCGCCGAAACCAAGGCGGACAGTCTCGGGTTTGAGTCCCGGGATGTTACCCAGGACACCTATCGCCGGATGAGCGATATAGCCGGCAAGGTAGAATCACCCCTGCGGCTGGTACCGCTGGCAGACACTGTGGAGAGGCTGCGGATGATAAAGGAGCCGGAAGAAATCGAGCTTATCAGCCGGGCGGTTGAAATCAGCGATAACGCGTTCCGGCACATCGAGGGGGAAATCCGGGTGGGGATGACGGAAAAGGAAATCGCCTGGGAGCTGGAAAAGTATATGCGGGAAAACGGCAGCGAGCAGATACCTTTCGAAGTAATCGTGGCGGCAGGACCCAACGCGGCTTTGCCTCACGCCAGGCCTTCCGAACGGCGGATACAAAAAGGAGAACCGGTGCTGATGGACCTGGGGGCGCGGGGGATGGGCTACGCCAGTGACCTGAGCCGCACTATCGGCACGGGAAAACCTAATGGGACGTTCCGGAAAATCTACGATACCGTGCTCGGGGCGCAACTGACGGCTTTATCCTTAATCCGGGAAGGAATGACCGGGGAACAGGCTGACCGCCTAGCGCGGACGGTAATCGAGGAAACGGGATACGGAAATGAATTCGGGCATGCGCTGGGTCACGGCGTGGGCCTTGCGGTGCACGAGGAACCGCGACTGGGGCCCGGCTCAACCGAGACACTAAAGGAGGGTATGGTGTTTACCATCGAGCCGGGAATATACCTGCCGGGGTGGGGTGGCGCCAGGATAGAAGACCTGGCAACAATAGAAAATGGTAAAATCAGAGTAATCACGAGAGCGAGAAAGGGATAATATGATTAGCGGAGGAGAACTGAGAAAAGGAATACTGATTGAACTGGACAACAAGCTCTATCAGGTGGTGGACTTCCAGCACGTAAAGATGAAGCGCACCGCCCTGGCCAAAGTAAAGCTGCGGGATATAAATGCCGGGCATACCATCGAAAGAAGTTTTCAATCCGACGAAAAGCTAACCCGGGCGCGGCTGGAGGCACGGCCGATGCAGTACCTTTACAACGATGGAGACCTGTACTACTTCATGGACCAAGAAAACTTTGAACAGACGCCTCTGACCGCGGAACAGCTCGATGACCGGTTGAATTACCTGAAAGAAGGAACGGTGGTGGAAGTCTCCAGTTACAAAGGCGCGGTGGTGGACATAGAGCTGCCGATAACGGTGGGGCTGGAGGTAACGCAGACAGACCCCGGGTTCAAGGGAGATACGGCTACGGCTGGGACCAAGCCGGCAACCCTGGAGACGGGGCTGACGATTCAGGTGCCTCTGTTCGTTAACGAAGGAGACGTGATAAAAGTGGACACCCGCACCGGTACTTACCTGGAAAGGAGCGGTTAATACCGGTGCTGAGAGCTGATTTTCATATCCACACGGAATACTCGATGGACTGCAATACCTCCCTGGAAAAGATAATCAAAAGATGCCGGGAAGTGGGCATAAACTGCCTGGCGGTGACTGACCACGGAACCATAAGAGGGGCGCTGGAGATGCAGAAGAGGGCACCCTTTAAAATCATCGTGGGGGAAGAAATCCTTACCCCTGATGGCGAAATAATCGGGCTCTTCCTGAAAGAGGAAGTCCCGGGCGAACTGACGGCGGAGGAGACGATTGACCGGATAAGAGAACAGAAAGGGCTGGTGTGTATCCCGCACCCTTTCGACGCCGTAAGGCCGTCGGCGCTGAGCGATAAAGCAATCGAGAAAGTGGCGGAGGATATAGATATCATTGAGGTGTTCAACTCGCGGAACCCGCTGCCGCACAGTTCAGCGAAAGCGCGGGCTTTCGCTGAGAAACACGGGATGGCGATGAGTGCCGGGAGCGACGCGCACACGCCGAACGAGATAGGCAACGTCTGCGTCCGGATGCCGGAGTTTAGCGGCGGTGAGGACTTCCTGGAGGCTCTGCGGGCGGGAGAAATAACCGGACGCCGGACGAACGTTTTGAACCATCTTTACAGCACCTGGGCGAAGATAAAAAACTTCAAGGGGTTTTGAGCCAGAGATGTACCGGCTCGGTTGGTTTTCCACGGGACGCGGACAGGGTTCGAAGAGACTACTGAAAGCGGTTCAGGAAAGCATCGAAGCGGGGGAAATCAAAGCCAAAATCGAGTTCGTGTTCTGCAGCCGGGAGCGCGGCGAAACGGAAGCTACCGACGAGTTTCTCGACCTCGTTGCGGGATACGGCGTACCGTTGGTAACCTTTTCTTACCAGAATTTCAAGGACAGGAACAGGCCGCCCCGGCCTGAGACGAGGGGGGCATTTCCGGAATGGCGCCTGCTGTATGATAGAGAGGTAATGGCGCGGATTGATGGCTACGCGCCGGACCTGTGCGTGCTGGCGGGGTATATGCTGATTGTGGGGCCGGAGATGTGCCGGAAGTACGATATGATAAACCTGCACCCGGCCGCACCGAGCGGACCAACCGGGACGTGGCAAGAGGTAATCTGGGAGCTGATGAGGCAGAAAGCGGGTGAAACGGGAGTGATGATGCACCTGGTGACTCCGGAGCTGGACCGGGGGCCGGTGGTAAGCTACGGCACTTTCCCGATAAAAGGCGGGAGGTTTGACGAGCTGTGGAAGAAGATAGAGGGGCGCAGCGTGGCGGAAATACAGCGAACGGAGGGGGAGGAAAACGCCCTGTTCAAACTGATACGCGAGCAGGGAGCGGCACGGGAGCTGCCGCTGGTCATCAGCACGATTAAAGCCTTCTGCGAAGGGCGGGTGCGGGTAACGGCGGAGAAAAAGGTGGTGGACGGGGAAGGGAAGCCGATAAACGGGTACGACCTGAGCGCGGAAACAGAGAGGGAGATGCGATAGCGGGGACGGCGGCCGGCTGGTGGTTGGCTGGTGGCCAGTGCCAGGTAATTATGATGCCACCATCGGGGAGGTTTTCAGCGCGGATAGAAGCGGTTCCGGGCAGGAAGAACGGGGGCAGGAGATATTCCCGCCCCCTTTGAAGTACAGAGCTATTTGGCGGGTTTCTTCTCTTCAGCTTCAGCAGGTTTCCCCAGGATTTCGTCCACCAGGTTGTATTCCACCGCCTGCTGGGGGCTGAGATAAAAATCACGATCAGTGTCATGGATGATTTTATCCAGCGGCTGGCCGGTGTGGGTGACCAGGATATTGCGGATGATATCCTGCATGCGCATTATCTCCCGGGCGGCAATCTCGATGTCCGCGGCCTGGCCCTGGGCGCCGCCCATAGCCTGGTGCATGTGGATGGTGGAATTGGGCAGGGCAAAACGTTTGCCCTTCGCTCCGGCGCTGAGCAGTATGGTACCCATACTGGCAGCCAGCCCCACGCAGATGGTGGAGACGTCCGGGCGGATGAGTTGCATGGTATCGTATATGGCCAGACCGGCGGAGATGATGCCGCCAGGACAATGGACGTAAAGACTGATATCCTTATCCGGGTCTTCCCTTTCCAGGTAGAGCAGCTGGGCGATGGTAACATTGGCCACCTGGTCGTTGATGGGCATGCCGAGCATGATAATGCGTTCCCTGAGCAGCAGCGAATAGATATCGAAAGCCCGTTCGCCGCGAGCACTGCTTTCGATTACCATAGGTATGACATTATTCGGGCTGATGTTCATTGATAGCCTCCTCTTTCTTCTTCTTGTTCGTCTGGCCGGAGCTGGCGGGCGCTTTAACGATTTCCGCCAGGCGGTCAACGGTTTTCCGGGTCAAAAGATAATTGCGGATTGACTGGCGGGACTCCGGCGTTTCCAGCATTTTCCGCGTCTCTTCCTTTTTATCCCCCGCACCACTCAGTATAGTTTCGACCTCGGTGTCAATGTCAAGGTCAGAAACCTCGATATTTTCTACCTCGGCGAGTTTGCCCAGCAACAGAGAGCGGGTGACCCGCCGTTCTGCGGCCGGGTGTAGCTCCTCGTGGAGCTGCTCTGCCGTCTTGTTAATAGTCTTGAGATAGGTTTCCAGATCGCCGCCCTGCATCTGGAAGCGGCGGGCCTGATCTTCAATCATCCGGTCAATCTCCACCTCCACCAGTACCGGCGGAAATTCAACATGGGAAACGTCCACAACAGCACTCAGGGCCTTTTCCTCGAACTCCGCTTGTGCCCGCTCCCCGGCGCGCTGTTTCAGCGTTTTTTCGATTTCTTTGCGGAGGGTGGCCAGGTCTTTCATCTCCGGGCCGAGCTGGCGGGCGAATTCATCGTTCAATTCGGGCAGCTTTTCCTCTTTCACCTCGATGAGCTTTACCTTAAAGAACGGCTGCTTACCGGCCAGTTCCGTTTGCGGAAAATTATCCGGCAGGGTCAGGGTAAACTCTTTTGCTTCGCCTTTCCGCAAACCCACAATCTGAGCGACGAAACCGGGGACCGGATACGCCGATTCTTCATCAAGGCGACACTGAAAGCCCTGGCGCGTCAGGAAAGGTTTTTCATCAAGGTTGCTTTCCACGTCCATTACCGCCAGGTCTTTATAGTCCGCCGGACGGTTAACGGACTCCCAGGTGGCGTTCTGGTGGCGCAGGTTTTCCAGCACGTCAGCCACGTTTTGAGAGGTGATTTTCGGTTTCTCTGGCTTGAGGTTGATGCTCTTATAATCGCCGAGTTCAACCACCGGCGAAAGAGGTACGGTTGCCTTGAAAATCACCGGCTCGGCCTGAGTGACTTCAATCTGCGGTCGGGCGATGGGCTCGATTTCCTCTTTTTCAATCGCCTTCTGGTAGGCATCCGGCACCATATGGTTGATGGCGTCTTCCAGGATATACTCTTTACCCAGGTAGTGCTCTAAAACATTCGGCGGAGCTTTTCCCTTGCGGAAGCCGGGAATGCTGGCCTTCTGTGAAAGGCGCCGATAAGCCTTTTTCAGTGCCGCCTCTATTTCCGCAGGTTCCATCTCCACGGTAAGGAAAGCCTGGCTGTTTTCCGTTTTTTCTTTAGTAACCTTCACCATACCTCCAATCGTTCAGCCGGCGTTTCCTTTCTCCTGAAAATACTTCAGGTAGCCGGCGATATTCATCGGCACCAGCTCTTCAGTCAGGTACTTGTGCAGGAGCCCCAGCGGGCGGGCCGGTTCCAGTTCGGCGCACATTTCCCGTCGCAGCTTTTCGGCAGCGGCGTTAATGCCTTCTCCGGCAACCGACGCAGCGAGCAAAGCATCCCACGATCGGAGCGATTCAGCGGCGTGCCGCAGGTCTTCCTGAACACGGGTGCTGCAGCCAAAGTGAGAATAGTAAATGCGGGAGATATCCATTGTCGCCAGTCTCTTCAGTGTAGCCAGATAGAGGGACAAGTCAAAGCTGGGGGGAGGGGTAACCGGCAACAGGACGCGGTTCTGCGCCACCGAGACACCGATAGCGTCGCCGCTGAAAAGCCCGCCGTTGCGGCTTTCGGAGATGCAAAGCTCGTGAGGAGCGTGACCGGGCGTCTCCAGGAAACGCAGCGTCTGCCCGTTACCCACCCTGATTTCATTACCGTCTGCCACGGGGATAACCCGTTCCTCAGCAACCGGAACCACCTCACCCATTTTCGCCATCATAACCTCACCCTGCGCCCGGGCCACGCTGTGCACCAGCCGCTCCGGAGCTACGAGATGACGGACGGCACGGTGGTGGGCTATCACCCGCGCCCTAGGCATGGTCTGCAGCAGTTTCCCCGCCCCGCCGGCATGGTCAAGATGGATGTGGGTGGCGATAAGATAATCGATTTCCTCTGGAGCTACGCCTAGCTGCTCGATTCCAGTGAGAACGGCCGGGGCCGAGGTGGCAGGACCAGTATCAACGATGGCTTTTTTCTCCTCGTCTATCAGGTAGACGCTCCCCCACTCCGGAATGCCGTAAAGCAGGTCATCAATGCGATGAATATTCTCGCCTACTATCGTTATGTCAACCATCCGTCATTCTTCCCTCAGGCTGATGTGAAGGTCCGCCAGTTGCTCTTCAGTTACCGGCGAGGGTGCGTTAACGGTGAGGTCCATTGCCGCCTGGGTCTTGGGGAAGGCAATGACCTCGCGGATAGTTTCCGCTCCGGCCAGAATCATGACCAGACGGTCGAGACCGAGGGCAATGCCGCCGTGGGGCGGCGCACCGAACTCGAATGCTTCCAGCATATGGCCAAAGCGTTCTTCGATTTCTTCGTCGGTATAGCCGAGCAGGCGGAAGATTTTTCTCTGCAGTTCAGCGGTGTAAATCCTGAGACTTCCACCGCCGATTTCGTAGCCGTTGCAGACCATATCATAGTGGCAGCCGCGTACTTTTTCCGGGGCGGAGTCCAGCAAGGGAATGTCCTCGTCCCGGGGAGCGGTAAAGGGATGGTGCTCTGAAGCCCAACGTGAGCCATTCCCGTCTTTGCGCAGCAGCGGGAAGCCTACAATGTACGCGAAAGAGAGAGCATTCGAGTCGGTCAGTCCCAGACGGATGCCTATTTCCTGGCGAAGCCCGCCGAGGACTGGATTCACTACGTCAGGCGCTCCGGCGACAACGAGCAAGAGATCTCCGAGACAGGCATCCAGAGCGGAAGCCATCCGTTTAACTTCTTCAATGGTCAAAAATTTGGACGCGGTGGACTTCACCGTCTCCATAGTCAAATCATCCAAGCTCCCGGCGGAATCGCCGAGGGCGATGGTGACCAGCCCGCCGGCGCCGAGACTCTGCGCCAGCCGATTTAGCTCATCAAGCTGGCGGCGGGAATATCCGGCGCAGCCGGGGGCTCGTATGCCTTTCACCCGGCCGCCGCCGGAAACGGTATCCCGGAAGATAGAAAAACCGGATCCGGCAACGATATCCGAAAGGTCTGTTATCTCCAGACCGAAGCGCAGGTCAGGCTTGTCCGAACCGTAACGGTCCATCGCTTCGGCGTAGGTTAAACGGGGGAAAGGGCGCTTCAAACCGGTACCCGGTTTCAACACGGCTACCATCGAGATAAAAAGGTCTTCAAAGAGGACGAGGATGTCTTCTTCCTCGATAAAGCTCATCTCCAGGTCAAGCTGGGTGAACTCCGGCTGACGGTCGGCGCGCGTGTCCTCGTCACGGAAGCAGCGGGCAATCTGGTAGTATTTTTCCATTCCGGCCACCATCAGCAGTTGCTTGAGCTGCTGGGGTGACTGGGGCAAAGCGTAAAACTCTCCGGGATGAACCCGGCTGGGCACCAGGTAATCACGGGCTCCTTCCGGAGTGCTCTTAATCAGGATAGGAGTCTCGATTTCGATAAAGCCGGCGGCGTCCAGAAAGTCCCGGATAAACCTGACTACTTTGTGGCGGAGAAGGACATTTCTTTTCATCCGCTGGCGCCGGAGGTCCAGGTAGCGGTATTTAAGGCGAAGATTTTCATCAACGTCAGTTTCTTCATTAATATAGAAAGGAGGCGTTCTGGAAGTATTGAGGACAGAAATTTCCCGGGCGATGACCTCAATATCACCGTTAGGCAGGCGCGGGTTTTCCGTACCGGACGGACGCCGGGCAACTTTTCCGGTAATCCTGACCACGTACTCACTGCGCAGGCATCCGGCGACCTGGTGGGCAGACGGCTCCGTTTCCGGATTGAAAGCTACCTGAACGATGCCTTCCCGATCACGCAGGTCAATGAAGATTAAACCGCCGTGGTCACGGCGGCGGTCTACCCAGCCGGCCAGGGTGACCGTATCACCCACAAGGTCCGTTCCGAGTTCCTGGCAGCTGTGGCTCTTGAGCAAAAGCAATCTCCGGTGGGTAAAGTTCTCGTTTAATTATAGCTTATGGGGCGTGACTCTTCAACCTGAAGAATGGTTTGTCAGGCGTGAGACGGTTTGCGTCAGGACCAGGCAGCGGCTATGATTGTAAGTGACGGAGCGTACAGGATTGTTCAAAGATAAGAAGGAAACGGTCTACCAGCAGTGGGGGGGAAGCACGGCGAGCTACTTCGCCTACACTCATTTCGCCCATGACCTGTGTGCCGGCCTGCTGATGGCGCTGCTACCTCATATCAGAGCGGGGCTGAGGCTGAACTATTTTCAGTCCGGGCTGCTGTTATCCGCCTATACCATCACCACCGGTCTTTCCCAGTTCCCGGGGGGATGGCTTGCCGACCGGGTGCGCCGGCAGGTGGTTATCGCTACCGGCCTTGGCGGGGTCGGGATATTCTCGATGATGGTCGGAGTCAGTCCGTCCTACTACTTTATGCTGGTAGCCCTGATTATCATGGGAATTTTCGCCGGGGGCTACCATCCTTCCGCGGTATCCGTACTCTCCGGCCATTTTAACGTGGAGCACCGGGGGAAAGTAATCGCGATGCATATGGTGGGAGGTAGCGTGGGATATGCGCTGGGTCCGGTGCTGGGCGGACTAGTCGCCGAATTCATGGGATGGCGGGCTGCCTTTATCATTATGGGAGTCCCGGCATTAGTAGCGGTACCTCTGATACTGCGCAAGTTCCGGCAATCAATCCGGGATGGATATGGGAAAGGATATGGAACCATAACGGATGGGAGCCCGGACGGATACCGAACAGATCAGCAGCCGGGAATCTGGAACGCGCTGGGCCCGGTGGCGGTAGTGACCGGGCTGTCAATCCTGACCCAGTTCATCGGTGGGACTGCCCTGGCGTTTATCCCGATATACCTGGTGGACAAGCACGGAGTGGTGCCCACCACCGCCGCCCTGCTGGTGGGGGTTACCCGGGGTGGCGGCATACTGGGCAGTGTCATCGGGGGATGGCTGTCCGACCGATGGGGGCGGAAGCAGACGATATTCCTGGGGCTGGCAACGGTGGGGCCGACCCTGTACCTGCTTACCCGTCTCCCCTATAACGCGGGACTGATAACGGTTATGGTGCTGTTCGGTATGATGATGTACCTGAGACAGGCAACGATACAGCCTTTTCTGATGGACAGCATTCCGCCCCGGATGAGGGCTACCGTCTTCGGGATTTATTTCGGGTTGAGTATGGAGGGAATGAGCTTTATGCAGCCGGTGGCCGGTTATTTCATGGATCGGTTCGATATCGTGACCGTTTTCGATGTCATCGGGCTGAGCAGCGTGGTGTTGTCCGTTCTGGCGCTGCTTCTGTCCAGAAAGGTCAGGATGCCACCGCCAATTGAGTAGCCATCCGGTTAGCGCCGGATGGCTATCTGGATTTTGCCGGAGTTACCCACCCCTTTCAGCGAAGACACCATGCCGTGGACAGTATTCCGGATAATTTCACTGGCGAACTGGTTAACGGGTACGGTAGAGCCGTTAAGCACTACGGATACATCATCGCCGCCGATAGTAACATCCAAAGCATGGATTTCACCGGTGCCTTTCAGCGCGGCGACCATACCGCCGACGGTGTGGTCAATAAAGCCGGCGACGAAATAATCGAGAGGGACGGGAGACTCGTTTGCCAGAAGGGTTACCTGTCTTGTCATCTTGCTACCTCCAGAGAAGATTCATATGGGAAGAATATTACGGTAAACCAGGCGGTAAAAATCGAGGTCAAAATCAGGAACAAACCGACCAGTAACAGAACCGCGCCGCTGATCCTTTTTATGGCCAGTGCTGACCGCCCCACGGCCTGCAGCAGAGCGTCTCTGGATAATGCCGTCAGTATGGAAACGGATACCATTAAGGAAGCCATCACCAGAGAATAAACCAGAAAGGCAAAAAGTGCCTGCGGTAGTCCGCTCCGGGAAAAAGCATAAAGAGAAAGACCGGCCAGAATCGGCCCGCCGCAGCCGATACCGGGAACGGTATAACCAAAACCGTAACCCATCTTTACCAAAATTTGTACCGAAGCGGTTTATTTTACGTCTCTTCAGG
>CAZTMR010000034.1:0-14097 GCA_964615345.1 uncultured Dehalococcoidaceae bacterium
TTCAGGCTTTAACAGTTCACTTTTCAATTTTTTTTAACACGGCGTAAAAAAGGCTTGACACGACGCCTTCCCGGTGCTAAACTAAACTATTATCATAAACAAAGTCAACAATGGAGAACGCAAGTGAAGCTATCTACCCGGGGACAGTACGGCACCCGCGCCCTCCTGGACCTGGCGCTGCACGGCGGCAACGGGCCGGTCCCGCTGAAAGATATCGCGAAACGACAGGACATCTCGCTCCATTATCTGGAGCATCTGATTGGCCCTCTGGTAGCCGCCGGTATCATCGGCAGCACCCGCGGCGCCCGGGGGGGCATACAACTGAAAAAACACCCGCGGGAAATAAAGTTGAGCCAGGTGGTGCCGCTGCTGGAAGGCTCGCTGGCCCCGGTGGAATGCCTGAACAATCCACAAAGCTGTCCGCGGTATGACCGGTGTGTTACCCGTGAGGTATGGGGCCGGATGAAGCAGGCGCTGGATGAAGTCCTTGAAGCTACCACGCTGCAGGGCCTGGTGGAAAAGCAGCTGGCCAGGGACCAGTTGTATAATGAGATGTATTACATTTAAACGGTAGCTATCTTTTCTGCCGGTTGGTCGGAGGATACGGTTTATGAAAGACAGATATTCCAGGCAAACGCTCTTTCGCGAACTGGGTAAAGAGGGGCAAAAGAAATTGGGCGCAAGCAGCATCGTCATCATCGGCTGCGGTGCGCTGGGAGGCACCATCGCCACTGCCCTGGTCCGCGCTGGCGTGGGCAAAGTGAAGATTGTCGACCGTGACCTCGTCGAATACCATAACCTGCACCGCCAGATTGTCTTTGATGAAGAGGACGTGAAAAACCAGGTGCCCAAGGCTTCTGCGGCTGAGCGCCACCTGAAAAAAGTCAACTCTGATATTGAAATAGAAGGCGTGGTTGCGGACGTGAATTACTCCAACGTGGAAGACTTGGTCCGCGGCGCTGACCTGATTCTGGACGGACTGGATAATCCGGAGACCCGGTTCACCATCAATGACGCCGCGGTCAAACTGAAAATCCCCTGGATTTACGGCGCCGCCGTCTCTTCTTCCGGGATGACCATGAATATTATTCCCGGGGAAACCCCCTGCTTCCGCTGCGTTTTCCCCTCGCCACCGCCCCCCGGAATTATCCCTACCTGTGATACCGCCGGAGTTATCGGAGCGGCCCCCTTCGTTATCGGTTCTTTGCAGTCGGCGGAAGCCATCAAGATACTGGTCGGCGCTGCTGAGGTAAGCCGTGAAGTTATCGTGATTGACGTCTGGGAAGGTACTTTTGACCGTTTTAAAGTGGAGCCGCGCCAGGACTGCCCTGCCTGCCAGGGAAACTACGAGTTTTTACGGGTGCAGTTCGGTATCCGGACCACCGTGCTCTGCGGGCAGAACTCGGTGCAGGTTGTCGATCCCAAGATAACCGGCCTCTCGCTGGAGGAACTGGCTGCGCGGCTGGAACGGCGCGGCAAAGTTACCTGTATCGAGTCCACGTTGCATTTTAACGTGGACTCTAATGAGATGGTCATCTTCCCTGACGGGCGTGTCATCCTGAAAAACAGCCTTGATGAAGCTCTGGCCCGGGAACTGTACGTCAGGTATATTGAAAATCAGCCTTAAAACCAGGACAGTAAACAGTAAAAGGAGAAAAAACAGATGCCAGAAAACACCTCGAAAGTAGAAAAACTGAAGTTCCATACCATAGAAATCCCGGAAATCACCCGGGGCATTGCCCGGGACTCCACGGAGCTAATCGGCAATACGCCGCTGGTAAGACTGAACCGGATTGCGGACGAAGTACCGGCCAGGCTGGTCGCCAAGCTGGAGTCCTTTAATCCTCTCGGCAGCGTGAAAGATCGTATCGGCGTATCTATGATTGTCGATGCCGAATCACAGGGGTTGATTAATGAAAACACGGTCATCGTTGAACCTACCAGCGGCAACACCGGTATCGCCTTGGCTTTTGTCTGCGCCGCCCGCGGCTATCGCCTTATCCTTACCATGCCGGACACGATGTCAGTGGAACGGCGCCAGTTGCTTTCCATATTCGGCGCGGAACTGGTGCTTACCCCGGGTGCGGACGGGATGCCCGGCGCCATTCGGAAGGCGGAAGAGCTCGTTGCCGGAAACAAAGACTACTTCATGCCCCAGCAGTTCAAGAACTCTTCCAACCCGCAGGTACACCGCGTGACCACCGCGGAGGAAATCTGGCGGGATACGGATGGTCAGGTGGATATCCTTATCTCCGGTGTCGGCACCGGTGGCACCATTACCGGTGTTTCCGAGGTAATCAAAGCGAGGAAACCGTCCTTCCGGGCGGTCGCTGTCGAGCCGGTGGACTCGCCGGTTCTTTCCGGCGGTAAACCCGGCCCGCATAAAATCCAGGGAATCGGCGCCGGCTTTGTCCCTGACGTGTTGAATACCGGCGTCATCGATGAAGTTGTCCAGGTGGGCAATGAAGACGCCGGCGAAATGGCGCGGAGACTGGCCCGGGAGGAAGGTATTCTGGCCGGAATATCTTCCGGTGCCGCCGTCAGGGCGGCAGTGGAAGTGGCGAAAAGGCCGGAAAATAAAGACAAGCTCATCGTCGTGGTTTTACCGGATACCGGGGAACGCTACCTGTCCACCTGGCTTTTCCAGTCTGCTTGAGCCACCGCTGACAGCACCCGGGAAACCTGAACGCCTGAATAAAAATATTTGTTTTAAAGGGTAGGATATGAACGGAGAAAAGAAAGACTCCAGCCGCCGGAAACTTGACTTTAACGAGCTCAAGAGCGGCGGATTTATCAAGCAGACCCAGCCGGATCTGTTCACCGTAAGGCTGCGCTGCCCGGCGGGGAAACTTACCTCGGACCAGTTGCGTAAAGCTGCCGAAATCGCGGAAAAATACGGTCACGGTGAAGTGCACAACTCCTTCCGCCAGTCGGTGGAAATCCCTTACGTTCACCATCGGCACTTCGAAGCCATCGCCGCCGAGCTGAAAGAAATCGGCTGGTCCATCGCCTCCTGCGGTCCCCGGGTCAGGGTACCTACCGCCTGTGCCGGCTGTACCTGGAACCCTAATGGTCTCATGGACACCCAGACGATGTGCTTGGAAGTGGACCGGCGCTATTTCGGGACTGCCACCGGCCACCACAAATTCAAAATCTCCTTTTCCGGCTGTCCCATTGACTGTGCCCGGACCAGGGAAGCGGACCTGGGTTTTCAGGGTATGGTTGAGCCGGAACTGATAGAGGACCTCTGCAACGCCTGTGAAATCTGTGTGGTTACCTGTCAGGAAAACGCTCTTACCATGGCGAATGACCTGCCGGTAAGAGACCTGAGCAAGTGCAATCACTGCGGCGATTGCATCAAGGTATGCCCTGTGGACGCCATGGTAGCGGCCCGGAAAGGCTGGCTTGCCCGTACCGGCGGCAAACACGGGAAACACCCCATCTATGCGTATGAAATCGCTCAGTTTGTCTCTGACGAGCAGTGCTACCCGCTTATCGAAAAAACCCTGGAATGGTACCAGGCCAACGCTGCGGGTAGAGAAAGAATCGGGGCCGCCATCGGCCGTCTCGGTCTGGAGCGCTACCTTGATGATACGGTCAGCCCGCTGGGCCTGGAGATAATTAACCGTCCGGAGGACAGAAAAAAGTTCTGGACGGAAGGGAATATGTATCTCTGACCGGTGCCGTTGCTACCGCGGGAACATTCTACAATAAATATAAAGTAAGAAGATAAAGGAGTCCACCCTTATGGATGAAAAAATAGTACACGCCCGGGAAGTCATCGCCGAAGCGATAAGGAGCTATCCCCGGATCGCTGTCGCCTGCTCCTTCGGCAAGGACAGTATGGTCGCCGTTCACCTCGCCCGGGAAGTTGACCCGGAGATAAAAGTGTTCTCCGTGATGACCCGCTTCAAACCGGTGGAAACCTACCAGTACCTCAAACGGATGAACGAAAGAATGAACCTGAGCACCACCGTGTATATGGTGGCGGACAGTGTTCCAGAACCTCTCCGGGACGACTCAATCGAGATGGTGCTGCTGCCGACCGACGAGTTCGACCGTAAGGCCGCTCTGGTTGAGGCGGAAACCGGCCAGAAAATCTATGCGGCAGACCCGGACGAATGCTGCCGGCTGCTCAAGGTGGAGCCCACTCGTACCGCCGTCAGCGAGCTTGACGCCTGGATCTGCGGCCTCCGTAACACGGAAGGACGCACCAGGGTGGACTATCAGGAAGTAGAGCTAAAAGGAGGCCTCTTCAAGATAAACCCTATTCTCACCTTCACCGAGGCCGAGATATGGCGCTATATGTCCACCCGTGGCATTGAGTCTCACCCCTGGTACGCGCAGGGCTACCGCTCCTTGGGCTGCGCTCCCTGCTCGCACCCCGGCGGAGAACTGGAGCGGGACGGCCGCTGGCAGAACACCAGTAAATGCGGAGGAGAGTGTGGCATTCACACTCAGGCTTTGAAGTGAAACGGAAAGAAGAAGCAAAAAGGGGCGCCGGTCCGGGACCTGCCGGACCGGACCACCGGCGGAAGGTCTATGGTGACATTACCCAGCTCATCGCCAGCCCGGAAAACCCCACGCCGCTGGTCAGGTTGAATACGGTCAGTCTCTCTCCGGACTTTTGCCTCTACCTTAAAATGGAGCGGTATAACCCCTTTGGCTCGGTCAAGGACCGCATCGCCTACCGGATGCTGGCGGCCCTGGACCGGGGTGACCGTACCGTGGCCGAGCCCTCTTCCGGTAACACCGGCATCGCCCTGACCTGTGTCGCCAATGCTCTGGGCATCCCCATAGAGATAGTGGTGCCGGAGAAAATACCGGAAGAAAAAAAGGTAATGCTGCGGTTCTTGGGCGCCAGAGTGACCGAAGCTGATGATGCCCTCTGTCCGCTCTATCCCGGTGAAGGTGCCCGCGGTGTGGTCAATGCCCTGATAAAGAGTCCGGCCACCCGGGACGGCTACGTCAGCCCCAACCAGTATGAGAACAAGCTTAACGTGGAGGCGCATTACCATACCACCGGGCCGGAAATCTGGCAGCAGACGCGGGGCAAAATCACTCACTTCTTCGCCGGTTTCGGTACCTGCGGCACCATCAGCGGCGTCGGCCGTTACCTGAAAGAGCGCAATCCTGACATCAAGATTATCGGCGTGGAACCGGCCTCTGCGGAGCATAAACTGCCCGGTATGAAACGTATTTCCGGCCTGGCTGAAGAATACGTGCCGTCCATACTGGACAAATCGGTGATTGATGAGACCGTCGCCGTGTCTGACCGGGATGCTTACCGTGCTGCGCTGGACCTGGCTCGTAAAGAAGGCATTCCCGTTGGACCCACCACCGGGGCGATACTCGCCGCTGCGGCTGCCTGTGGGGCTACCGCCCGGGGACTGGCGGTGGCCATCTCTCCTGATGACGCCTTCAAGTACGCCAGCTTTTACCGGGATATCCTGGAAAGCGGTCCCCGGCTGATTGCGGACGAGGTTGATTTATGTGACCTGATATGCCCCGCTTCCAAAATGAAAGCGGCGGAGATAATCGATGGTCTGGAAGAGGGAGAGACCGTCAGCCTGATACTGGGTGACACGGAGACCCTGAAAAGCGTAGCCCAGGAACTGAAAACCAGAGGCATCCGGTCTGATTTTGAACGCCGGAACGGAGACCGGTTTGTCCTTACCATTACCCGTTAAATCAGGTTGGCGTCCGGCAGGGAGAAGCGGGGTAAAAATATGGTCCAGGTAGAAAGCCATTGGAGAAGCATTGTCAAGGCGCTGACCTGGCGGGTTGTCGCCACTGTTATCACTACGTCGGTGGTCTTTGCCTTTACCCGGGAGCTGGCTCTGTCCGCCGGTATCGGCCTGGTGGACACCTCCATAAAACTCTTCTCTTACTACTCCCACGAGAGACTCTGGGAGAAAATCCAGTTTGGCAGGAAGAAAGTTAAAGAAGACTACATGATATGATATAATACCTCCAGGGAAGTTTTTATCGTCTTGTCTTATTAATCGTTTTAATCGTTGAGGAGAGGTTATGGAGTTCGAAACACGCGCCATTCATACCGGGGAGAGGCCGGATAAAACTTACGGCGCCGTGGCTGTACCCATCTACCAGACATCCACTTTTGCCTTTGAAGATATCGGCAAGACCCGCGGGTTTGATTACTCTCGTACCGGTAACCCCACCCGGAAAGTGCTGGAAGATACCATCGCCAGCCTGGAAGGCGGCAAAGCGGCTTTCGCCTTCGCCACCGGAATGGCCGCAGAGACCACCGCCATCCACCTGCTCAACGCCGGAGACCACGTTATCGCCGGTGACGATATCTACGGCGGCACCTACCGCCTTTTCCAGGACGTGATGACCCGTTTCGGGGTTGAATTCACTTTCGTTCGTATGAATAGCCGAGAAAACATTGCGGCGGCGGTTCGCCCCGGCACCCGGATGCTGTGGCTGGAAACTCCCTCCAACCCCTTGCTGAATATCGTTGACCTGGAGATGGCCGTGGACGTGGCCCGCAAGCACAAACTGCTCACCGCCATCGATAATACCTTTGCCTCCCCGTATTTTCTCAACCCCATCGATTACGGCATTGACCTGGTCATCCATTCGACGACCAAGTACCTCAACGGGCACTGTGACGTGCTCGGCGGTGCCGTGGTCACCACCACTGAAGAGCTCACGGAAAAAGTCCACTTTCTGCTCAACGCCATGGGCACTCCCGCCTCCCCCTTCGATTGCTGGCTGGTGCTGCGCGGCATTGAGACTCTCCCGGTCAGGATGGAACGCCACCAGGCGAACGCTTTTGCCGTCGCCCGGTTCCTGCGCGGGCATCCCGCGGTAAAGAATGTCTTTTACCCCGGACTGGAGTCCCACCCCGGCCATGAAATCGCCCGCCGCCAGATGAGAGGCTTCGGCGGCATGGTATCATTTGAAATAAACGGGGGTGAAAAAGAGACCACGGCCTTCTTACGGAACATAAAGCTTTTCGCCCTCGCTGAATCGCTCGGCGGTGCGGCTTCTCTCTGCGCCCACCCCGCCTCCATGACCCACGCCTCGATGCCGGAAGAGCACCGCCGGAAGGCCGGGATAACCAATGAACTGGTGCGGCTGTCCATCGGACTGGAAAACCCGGAAGACCTGATTGCTGACCTGAAAAATGCTCTGGAGTCGAGCTAAGGGGGGGGATATGTCTTACGCTAGAGCTTTGCGGTGCCGGAAATGCGGGCAGGAATATCCTCTCCAGCCCCGCAATAAGTGTGACTTCTGCCTCAGCCCGCTCGAGGTTACCTATGACTATCAGGCGATGGCCGGCGCGGTAACCCGCCGGAAAATTGAAGCGGGCTCCCGGAGTATGTGGCGCTATCGGGATTTGCTCCCGGCGGAAGAGAAAGAAGTCGATGTTGGCACCGGCTTTACTCCCCTGGTTAAGGCGGAAAACCTGGGGCGTGAAATCGGGCTGGAACGGCTCTACATCAAGAATGACTGCCTCAACCCAACCTATTCCTTCAAAGACCGGCCGGTATCGGTAGCCACCACCAAGGCACGGGAGTTCGGCTTTGATACCATCGCCTGCGCCTCCACGGGCAACCTCGCGGCCAGCGTGGCCGCCCACGCCGCCAAAGCCGGCATGCAGGCTTACGTTTTCGTCCCTTCCAACGTGGAGCGGGGTAAACTGGTCGGCACCGCCATATATAACCCGGTCCTGGTCAAGGTGGAAGGCAGCTATGACGACGTGAACCGGCTCTGCGCCCTGGTGGCACAAAAATACAACTGGGGGTTCATCAACGTGAACCTCAGGCCTTACTACGCGGAAGGCAGCAAAACACTCGGCTTTGAAGTGGCCGAGCAGCTGGGCTGGCGGGCGCCGGACTGTGTTGTGGCTCCGGCTGCCTCCGGTCTGATGTTCACCCGTATCTGGAAAGGGCTGGATGAACTGGCCATGCTCGGCTTGATTGAGCCCGTTAACACCCATATGTTCCTCGCCCAGGCGGAAGGCAGCTCACCCATCGTCAACGCTTTCACTGCCGGCACTCTCCACGTGCATCCGGTAAAACCGAATACCATTGCCTCCTCCATCGCCATTGGAAACCCGGCGGACGGCTATTATGCGCTCCGGGTTGCCCGGCAGTCTCATGGCGGCGCCTGTACCGTCACCGATGAAGAAACCGTGGCCGCAATGAAGCTGCTCGCCCAGACGGAAGGTATTTTTGCCGAGGCGGTAGGCGGGGTGGTTATCGGTACGCTGAAAAAGATGGTCGCTGCCGGTATGCTCAAAAAAGACGACTTGACGGTCGCCTTCGTCACCGGCGCCGGTCCCAGGACTCAGGAAATCGTATCTGACGTCGTCCAGCCGATGACAATAAAAGCCAGTATTGAATCTCTGGAAGAAGCTCTCGGCGTAACCGCCTGACCCGTTCAATAAAGAAGAATTATGATGGAACGCGGTAATTTGACCGGACATGGAGGCGCAAGATGTCCAGAAGACAGGTAATGTTCACTTTCCCTCAGGAACTGGTCACGGAGCCCCTCATCTTTGACCTGGGCCGTCAGTTCAACGTGGCGAGCAGCATCCGGCGGGCGGATGTCTCTGAGAATAAAGGCTGGGTTGTTCTGGAGCTGGAAGGAAGAGACGAAGATATAGAGCAGGGACTGGCCTGGATATCCGGCAAAGGGGTAAGGGTGGACCCGGTTGATGGAGACATCGTAGAAGGTTAGGTGGCTACCCGGCCGGAATTCTTCGGCACGGCCCGCTCGAAACTCCGGACTGTTCTTTACCGGCTGCACTGTTACGCCGCTGGTGATTATTTAGTTTATTAGCCTGTCTCAAGCTTCTTCTTTGGTGCCCGTGTCAAATCCTTTCTTATCCCCTCGCCGCCTGACTCCCGCGTTATTTGCACCCCTTTTCCCGCCGCGTTCCGGAAACTGGCTCTTATCCGCATTATCCGGTCCGTGTCTACATCGTATCTGGATACGGTGTAGGGTAGATTTGACAGATTAGCAGGCCAGATAGTATATTGATACCGGTTAAAAGCTGATGGGTAAATATACTTAAGGATTAAGTAAGAGTATTTCAGGTTGAGTACAAGCGATATTAACCGGGTTGTTACTGCTGCAATCTCTTTCTTTATCTTTCCCGTCTCACTCCCGCTTTTTTACCGCTATCGGGACCCCTTTTTTGTTTTTGTCGGAGAATATCTCTGCGCGCCCTCGTTTTCCCTGCCTCGCCGGGGCAGTTGCGGGTTTACGAATTCCGCTTTATATCATATATTTAAGAAAGGGAAGAAATGGTAAAGTCAGTTCTCTTGGCTGTGCTGGCGGTCACCGTCATCAGCTTGCTCCTGATGTTCGGCGCTGTTCGGGTGCAGGCCCTCGACGAGCATAACTGCCTGGAATGTCACAGTGACCCGACTCTTTTTACCACCAGCGGGGAAGGAGAGCCGGTATCCCTATATGTTGATGAAGAGGAAGTAAACACCGCTGCCCATCGTTACATTGATTGTACCACCTGCCACACTATGGAACCTCACTCCGTAGCCACTCCCCTCAACAAACTGTCCCTGGCGGAGAAATGTGGCAGCTGTCACCAGTATCAGTATAAACTCCATCTCCAGAGTGTTCACGGGCAGCAATTACAGAAAGGCAACCCGGACGTGGCTACCTGTGTCGATTGCCACAGCGACGAAGGCAATCCTCACAGCGTAATCCGCGTCCTTGAGTATAACGCTCCCACTTACACCAAGAACATCGCTGAAACCTGCGCCGGGTGCCACGATGACGAAGAGCTGATGGCTAACTACGGCATCGTGGAAAAAGTCTATGACTCGTATATGCGCAGCTTCCACGGTAAGGCGATGCAGCTCGGCACGTACGAAAAGACCGAGCTCGACAAAGCCACCTGCACTAACTGTCACGGCGTCCACGATATTAAAAGCACGGATGACCCGGAATCACCGGTAAACGGACTGGAAAACCTGGCCCGGACTTGTGAACAGTGCCATCCCGGCGCTGGAGTTGAATTTGCCGCCGGCTTTCTCGGCCACGAAGAAGCCTCGCCGGAAAATATTCCGGCGGCGCACACCACGGAAATTATTTTTAGCACCCTCCTGAAATCTGTTATCGCTGTCGGTATCTTTATCGTCGTTGCCGCCATAGTAAGATTTTCCATTAACCGGTGGAGGGAAGAATGATGGCTGTTGCCGCGCGTGGTTTAACCGCAAAGAAAACGGCAGGGGAAAAAATATCCCGTTTTGACGCCCACCAGATAATCCAGCACGCCGGACTGATGGTCAGCTTTGTCCTGCTTGTCATCACCGGCCTGCCCCTGAAATTCGATACTTCGCCGGTCAGCCAGTGGTGGGTACATGTTTGGGGAGGTATTGAGTCTGTTCGGACGGCGCATCATTTTGCCGCCTGGATGATTGTCCTGGTCTGCCTTTATCACGTGGTCTATATCCTTTACACCACTCTCATCCTGAAACGGCCTTTCCCGGTAAAAATGATTCCCTCCCGCCAGGATTTCGTTAATTTTTATCAGGAAATAGGTTACTTCCTGGGTCTCAGAAAACATCCCCCGCTCAACGACCGTTTTCACTGGCGGGAAAAGTTTGATTACTGGGCCATCTTCTGGGGAATGCCGGTGATGGCCGGTTCCGGCTTTATCCTGATGTACCCCGTCCTGGTCACCAGGGTCCTCCCCGGCTGGATTGTGCCCGCTGCTCTCGTCGCTCACAGTGATGAAGCCATGCTCGCCCTTACCTGGATATTTATGGTGCACATTTTCTTCAGCCACTTCAGCCCCGGGGTGTTTCCCATTAATACCTCCATCTTCACCGGCAAAGTCCCCCGGGAACGCTACCGCAAAGAGCACACTCTGGAATATGAACGCCTGATGGCGGAAGGACTTGCCGTGCCCGCCCCGGAAGAAATCCGGACGCCGGAGACGGCCGCTGAGCCTGAAGAGGTACTGCCGGAGCCGGAGCCAGAAGAAGCGAAGATAACCCTGACCACCTTCCTGCGGGAAGTCTTTGACGATTGGCTGACGCGGTCTGCCGGCATCGTCTTTCTGTTCATACTGGCGCTGGTTATCTTCAATATCTTTTCTGACCTGCCGGAGATGTACCCGCTGTTCGGCGTTTTCAACTTCTCAATGGTACCGGTATTGTTTATCGTCGGTGGCATCATCTTTATTCTGGCTATCCTCAGGAGTTAAGAAATTGGCAATTACAAGACGGCACAGAAGGCACCGTGAAAAACTGCTTTTCCTCATGTTTGCCGGGGCCATCGGCATTATGTTACTGGTCATCGGCGGTTACCAGCTCATCGAGTTCTCTGACTCCACGGCTTTTTGCGGTGAGCTCTGCCATGAGGTGATGTACCCGGAATATACCGCTTACCAGGCTTCCCCCCATTCCCGGGTGCTCTGCTCTGAATGTCATGTGGGTTCCGGAGTAGGTTACCTGGCCAGGTCCAAGATAAACGGTATCCCCCAGATTTTTGCCGTTGCCACCGGTACTTATGAACGTCCCATTGACACTCCGGTGAAAAACCTCCGTCCTGCCCGCGAGACCTGTGAGCAGTGCCACCGTCCGGAGAGATTTGCCGGGGACCTGGTGCGCGTCCATACTACTTATGAAACGGACGAGGAAAATACGGAGCACGTTGATACCCGGGTACTCCGGGTCGGCGGCGGCGAATCTGAAGTGGCGCAGGACATTCACTGGCACATCGCTGCCAACGTCTGGTACTTGCCCATGGACCAGGACCGGCAGGAAATCAGCTGGGTCGGTGTTGAAGAGCCCGGCGGCGAAATTACGGAATACTACGCCCCCGCTTGGGGGTCTGAGGTCATTCCCCGTCTGGAGAAACAGGAATTAAGGCTGATGGACTGCATGGACTGCCATAACCGGGCTACCCATATTTTCCGCTCTCCGGATGAACTCATTGACCTGGCCCTTGCCCGGGATAAGATTGACGCGGACCTCCCCTATATCAAGCGGGAAGGACTGGACGCCCTCGTTCCGCCCAACGATAGCCTGGAAGAAGCCTATGCCAGGGTGGAAGCTATCCGGGGCTTTTATACAGAAAACTATTCGGAAATTGCCCGGGAGAAAGAAGCCGCCATTGATGAAGCTATCGAGGAGTTGAAGGAAGTAGCCCGTTTGACCACTTTCCCGGAAATGAAGGTGGACTGGACAACCTATATTGACAACGCTGGCCATCAGGAGTCACCGGGCTGTTTCCGCTGCCATGGTGAATTGATTGCTTACACCGGTGACAAAACGGGCACCGTTATTGAAGACGACTGTCAGGCCTGCCACTACTTCGACTTGTAGAAGTTAGGTGCAATTAGATTGAAATATAGGTAGTACTACCCTTGTTGTGTTATCCGGGCTCGTGATAGTATCTAGGCAAGCGCTGAATATCCGGACGGATGGAGTGGAACGACTTCCTGAGACAACTAAAGAAAGAAGGAGGGAACTTGTAAGTATGAGGAAATACATTATCTGGTTGGTGGTGGCGGGCATAGCCGTATTGATGCTGTTCGCCATCGCTGGTTGCGCTGGAGAAACCGGACCTGTCGGCCCTGCTGGTCCTGCCGGCCCCGCTGGTCCTGCCGGACCCACCGGACCTGCCGGTCCCGCTGGTCCTGCTGGCCCCGTCGGTGCCGTTGGAACTGATACCTGTGACCAGTGCCACGATGACACTACGCTGGTATATTCCAAGAGTGCCCAATCGGCCCTGACCACGCACCAGACTGGTAGAGGCTGGTGGTATGCTGGACCCAGAGCCAGCTGCACGAACTGCCATTCCAGTGAAGGCTTCCAGGAGATGGTAGCTACCGGCGCAGGAATTGAGGACGGAGTAGATAGGACTGATGCCTCGCCGCCCAATTGCCGGACCTGCCATCAAATCCACGAAACTTTCACTAGGGATGACTTCGCTCTGAGGACTACTGAGCCGGTGACCCTGATTGCCAGTGGCGAAACTTTCGACCGGGGCAAGGGTAACCTGTGCGCTAATTGCCATCAGCCCAGGCGTGAAATCTCGGTAGAAGACGGCATGGTTAACGTCAGTTCCACTCACTGGGGTCCTCATCATGGCCCGCAGTCCGCAATGCTTCTCGGAATCGGGGGTTGGGGAGTTGACGGTTCCCCGGCTGCTCACTACTCGATGGTGCAAGACGGTTGTCCGACCTGCCATCTGTACGGTGATGATCATCTTCTCGCGCCGTCAATGCAAAACCAAGCTGTTGAGGCCTGTCAGACCTGCCACGCTGGTGCAGAAAACTTTGACATCGGCGGTGCCCAGACAGAGGTTGATGAACTTATTCTGGAGCTGGAGGAACTTCTGGAGGCTAAAGGCCTGTGGCATGATGGTCACCCGGTAGTCGGTGAGTATCCTGAAGCAGAGGCGGGGGCTCTATGGAACTACATATATATCGCTGTTGAGGATGCCAGCCACGGTGTTCATAACCCCTCATACACCAAGGCGCTCCTTGAGGCTAGCATCGAGGCTCTACAGTAGGTTTTACCGGACAGGGTAACTAAAGCACAGTGAAGAGGGGAGGCTGAGAACTTCAGCCTCCCCTCTTCTTGCCGTCGGTCGGGCGGATAGCCTATAATATAGATAATGAACAGGAGGTAGATGGTGAATAAAAAGACGGCGCTCTGGTTGGTGGTAGGTGTAATCTTTATCGGTAGCCTGCTCGCTGCCTGTACGGCTCGGGAAACTCCGGTACCGCCCACCCCCACCGCTCCTCCCAAAACCGTGCCGGCGCCGCCGTCCACCCCGGAACCATCGCCTTCTCCCGCTCCTGTGCCGTCCCCGGCGCCTGCCCCGGAACCATCTCCGTCACCGGCACCGGTGATAGTTGCTGCCGCCATCCCTCACGAGCTGGAAGGACGCGAGGACTGCCTGCTCTGTCACTCCAGCGGAGACCTGGCGGTACCGGCGGACCACGCCGGGAGAGGCAATGACACCTGCGCGTCCTGTCACCAGCCGGAAACAGCCGGAACCGCACCGCCGGAAACACCTGTAGCTGCCGCCATCCCTCACGAGCTGGAAGGACGCGAGGACTGCCTGCTCTGCCATTCCAGCGGA
>CAZTMR010000035.1:0-13736 GCA_964615345.1 uncultured Dehalococcoidaceae bacterium
TCAGGCTTT
This sequence comes from uncultured Dehalococcoidaceae bacterium, assembly GCA_964615345.1. Taxonomy (GTDB): domain Bacteria; phylum Chloroflexota; class Dehalococcoidia; order Dehalococcoidales; family RBG-16-60-22; genus JACZSH01. Next base: position 10 of record CAZTMR010000035.1, read on the forward strand.
AACAGTTCACTTTTCAATTTTTTTTAACACCGCAAACAGGCTTGTTGACACTCAGGCAGGGTTACTGTTATAATAAACGAGTCTGGAGGCCCAAAATTTACGCGATAATTGAAACCGGCGGAAAACAGTACAAGGTAACTCCCGGGCAGACGGTGGACGTGGAACGGCTGGACGTAGCCGAAGGCAAGACGGTGGAGATAGAGAGAGTGTTGCTGCTCGGTGAGGGAGACAAAGTAACCATCGGGCAGCCGACAGTTAGCGGCGCCAAGGTAATCGCCACGTCCCGGGGCGATTTCAGAGGCGAAAAGGTAATCGTCTTCAAGTACAAACCGAAGGTACGTTACCGGAAAAAGACGGGGCACCGGCAGCAGCAGACGCGGCTGGTTATCGATAAGATTGTCGAGCCGGCGACAGCCTCCAAGAGCGGGACGAAAAGGACGACACAGCGTCGCAAAAAAGGGGTGACCGAGGATGGCGCATAAAAAGGGAGGCGGTTCGAGCCGCAACGGGCGGGACAGCAAGCCCAAGATGCTCGGCGTGAAAAGATACGGGGGAGAAAAGGTGAACGCGGGGACGATTCTCGTCCGGCAGCGCGGGACCCGCATATTCCCCGGGAATAACGTGGGGCTGGGCCGAGACCACACCCTTTACGCCCGGATAGGCGGAGCGGTGAAGTACGAGCCTGCCCGCAAAAACAGAAGGAAGGTCAGCGTTTACGCTGTTTAACCAAGGTGAAAGCAAAAATTCATCCCAGGTACTATAATGACGCCGAGGTAGTTTGTTCCTGCGGGAACAAGTTTACCACCGGCTCTACCAGGAAACAGCTCAGAGTGGAGCTCTGCAGCGAGTGCCACCCGTTTTACACCGGTGAACGCCGGATGCTGGACACCACCGGGCGAGTGGAGCGGTTCAAAAAGCGTTACAGGGTCAAGGACTAACCAGACAGGCCGACGGGTACAGGAGCGGGATAATCAATACCGCTCCTTTTTCTTTGGAGGGGTATGAGCAGGACGTTCCATTACGGGGGGCAGGCGGTTATCGAGGGGGTAATGATAAGAGGTCGGAAAGCGGCGGTTACCGCGGTGCGCCGGCCCAACGGGCAGCTGACGACCAGGGTGCAGCCGCTGGCGGCTATTTACACGGGGAGATTGAGGAAGACGCCGTTCGTGCGGGGCATCGTCGTCCTGCTGGAGGCAATGGTCCTCGGCATCAGGAGCCTGCTCTACTCCGCGAACGTATCCCTGGAGGAAGAAGAGGAAGAAATCTCCGGCAAGATGGTCTGGCTGATGATAGGCACTTCCCTGGTACTGGCCATCCTGCTGTTCCTGGTGGTGCCGCTGTTCCTGACCAGACTGATTAATCCGTACATCAGCTCTTCCTTCGTGTTTCACCTCATCGAGGGGTTCATCCGGCTGGCTATCTTCATCGCCTATCTGAAAATAGTGGGCCTGCTGCCGGACCTGAGGCGTGTTTTCACCTACCACGGCGCAGAGCACAAGGTGGTCAATGCCTACGAGGCAGGCGTGCCGATGGAGGTGGAGGCAGTGAAAACCCATCACACGGCGCACCGACGCTGCGGCACCAGTTTTATCTTTGTGGTGCTGGTTATCGCCATCATGGTGTTTGCGCTTATCGGGCGCCCGTCATTATGGCTGATGATAGTTTCCCGGGTGGTACTTATCCCGGTGATTGCCTCGCTGGGTTACGAAGCGATTTACTTCGGCGCCAACCACAGCCAGAACGTCCTGGTAAGAGCGGTAATGGCGCCGGGGCTGTGGCTCCAGGGAATGACAGCCAAGGAGCCGGACGATGGCCAGATAGAGGTGGCTCTGGAGGCGATGTCCAGGGCGCTGGAGATGGACCAGACCGAAGAAACAGTCCCGGCGTAAACCGGCTAACTGTTTCTATCTTTATGTCAACTATTCGCTTTTCCGGACTCCGGCCAGCGGCTGGAAGAAACAGGTCCGGCTGCCGGTGTGGCAGACCGGGCCCAGGGGATGAGCGGACACCAGGACAGTATCCCGGTCACAGTCCAGCGACACGGAGCGCACAATGAGACGATTACCGGAGGTAGCTCCCTTGTGCCATAGCTCCCGGCGGCTGCGGCTGTAAAACCAGACCTCCCCGCTGGAGAGCGTTTTTTCCAGGGCTTCCCGGTTCATATACCCGAGCATGAGCACGTCCCCGTTATCCGCGTCCTGGATAATGGCAGGGAGAAGGCCGTGGGTGTCCAGTTTCAAGTCAGGTATCAAGGTTATTTCCTTTCCGACAGGTTGTTATCCGTGTAGCGCCATTATAGCATTCCGGAGGGGGTTTTTTGAACTCCAGCTTTCCGCGGTTTTATTTGCGTTTGCTTGTTTTGTGTTTACCTCACTCTGGCCCCTCTCCAGCCTGTGACGTCGGCAGGAAACCACACCTGCTTCCGGTTGGAGAGGGGGATACAGGGGGTGGGCAGAACCTTTTCCATTTTTAGCCCCTGGAGGCAGGGCCCCAGACAGGAAAACGGAAACCCTGCCGGCACCTCCAGAACCGGGAGTCTGCCTCCGGATGATGAAGGTCTACAGTCTGGCCATTTCGGCAAGAACTTTTTTTAAGTCGATATCGCCGGTATAGATGGCTTTGCCGACGATGGCGCCTTCCACGCCGAGCTTTTGCAGCGCTTTGAGGTGGTTCAGGGTAGAGATGCCACCGGCGGCGATGACGGGCACACGTACCGCATCGACAAGCCCGGAAATCGCGGCGAAGTCAGGTTCGGTGAGGGTGCCGTCGCGGTTGATATCGGTGTAAATGAAGCGCCTGACACCGAGCCTGACCATGGAACGGGCGAAGTCAAGAGCTTTAACCCCGGTGCCGGTACGCCAGCCGTGAATGGCGATATTTCCGTCACGGGCGTCAATGCTGACGACAACGGATTCCCGGTAGAGGCGGCAGGCTTCCCGCACCAGGTCCGGGTTCTCCACGGCGGCGGTACCCAGAACGACCCGCTCGACGCCCGCCCGGAGAACCTCGCCGATAGTGGCAAGGTCACGGATGCCGCCCCCGAGCTGGGTGGGAATGAGCAGGCCGGCGGCGATGCCGCGGATGATGTCAAGGTTTCCAATCTCGCCGGTGGCGGCGCCGTCCAGGTCCACGATGTGAAGGCGCGAAGCACCCAGTGACTGCCATTTCAGAGCCTGGTCCAGCGGGTCATCCGAGAAAACGGTTTCCACCCCGTAATCGCCCTGGTAAAGCCGGACGCATTGTCCGCCCCTGATGTCTACGGCCGGGATAATTTCTATGGCTACCTTACCTCCCTTTCCCGCGTATTATAACGAAAAAACCACCGGCAGGGCAACGAGCCGGGTAGAGTCAGGAAGCAGGGGAGCATTTCCTGGCTTCAATCAACTTGAAAATGCCGAAGGCGAGGTCTGTCACCCGTTCGACGGCCAGGCCGCTGTGGGCCACGTTTACCACAGTGCGGCGGTTGATGTGGGGGCCCATGGCCCGGGAAACCAGAGGGCTGAGAAGGTCCATCCACCAGGCGAGAAAACGGCTGGCGCTGAGCACGTGCTCCAGCAGGACAACCTTTCCGCCGGGCCTGCATACCCTCTTGATTTCCCGCAGGCCGAGAACCGGGTCAGGAACGGAGCAAAAAACAAAGGTGGCGACGGCACAATCGAAAGTATCGTCGTCAAACGAAAGGTCCTGCACGTCCATCTGTTCCAGACGAACGTCAACTTTATCCCGCTCCGCCCGGCGCCGGGCCCGGCGCAGCATACGCTCGCTGAAGTCGATGGCGGTTACCCTCTTACCAGCCGGATAGTAAGGGAAATTTTTCCCGGTACCGACGCCGATTTCAAGAACTTTATCGCCTTCCACCCGGCTCCAGAGCAGTTCCCGCCACTCACCGTAGCGGGAACGTTCCACCAGCCACTCCATCAGGTCGTAAGCGGGGGCGATGCGGTTATAGCGTCTGCGGGCGTTTTCCGTATCCTTTTCAGGAACAGGCATTTCTTTTTATCCAGAACCCGGTGCGGTTACAGGGGAACAGCTACGAGGCAAACTCATCTCTGGAAAGAGCCACCAGGATAATGGCAGCAACGCCCACAGGCAGGGGGCCGAAGAACGGAATGGCCGCCAGTACCGAGGCGATGGCGCCGGCAAGGGCGAGCCACCATTTGCGGCGGTGGGTGGCGTAGATGCCACCGGTCATCGCCAGAGCGCCGGTGACGAGGGCGATTATGGCCAGATAGAGAAGGATGCCGGTGGTCAGAGGGGGAAGCGATGGCGGGATGTCAGGGAGAATGTTCACCGGCTTGGCGAGGATAATAATCGCCAGCACCAGAACAAAGGAAGCGGTGAAGCCTACCGCCCCGGAGACGATACAGAGGATACCGGCGGCGGTGGGTTTCCAGGTCTGTTTCATGGTTAATATCCTCCGGGAGGAGCGATGAATGTAGCCTAACACGGCCGGAAGCAGGTGTCAAGGTAGCGGTTCAGCGCCGGGACAGCTCGCGTTTCAGGGCGGAAAGCCGATGCCGTGCTTCAGCGACGGTGGCAGCGGGAAAAGGAGCCGGGCTGTAAGCGGCGCGGCTGGCGGCAGCGGTCAGCCAATGGAACGAACCGGACCTGACAGCAGCGGCGTACTCGAACGGGGGCTGGTGAGAGCTACGGAGAGGCAGGCCCCGGCGGTGGAGCATAGCGAGCGCCCGGCGGTACAGGTCAAGCATCTCCCGACGGGACTGTCCTTCAAGAGAAGTGTACCCCCGGTGAGCCGCTTCCGGTTTCAAGCGGCGCCGGCGCCAGAGCAAAACGATGACGGCAGCGCCAGCCGCGGGCAAGGCTACCCAGGACAGCCGCGGCAGGGAAAACATGTCCGGGAAAACATCAGTAGAAAAAGACGAGAAGGTCTCCGCCAGAGAGGCGCCGGTGAACTCATCCAGGCCAAAGTAGACCCAGTTCCGGCCGGAGGCAAAGCCCATGGCGGCATCAGTACGGGGAGTGGGGTCAAAGGCCACCCAGCCGTGGCGCTGGAAATATATCTCCACCCAGGCGTGGGCGTCACCGACCCGGACGATATGCGCCCCGGTTAGCGGGTCGATGTACCCCGGCAGATAGCCGGCGGCAACGCGGGCGGGCAGTCCGACGTGGCGAGCCATAACCGCCATGGCGGTGGCGAACTGCGAACAGTAGCCGGCCTGTTGTTCAAAAAGAAAATAGTCCACGGCGTCCCGGCCTTCCGGCAGAGGGCCCACGCCGAGGTCATAAGGGTAACTGTCCAGAAGGAACTGCTCCAGGCGGACGGCTTTATCATAGTCAGTGGGCGCATCCCGGGTAATGGACTCAGCCAGGGCGGCGGTGCGGGCGGTGATGGGGGGCAGGGACGTAAGGGTATCATCCAGGGAAACAGCACGGTCACGGCGCAGGCGCTCCGGATGGAGGCCCGGAGCGATGGAAAGAGTGCGATAGAGAGTACCTTTCTCGAGGTAAGCCTGCATCTCCTCGGGCAGATAGACCCTGCCCGGCCAGTAGCCGGTAAAAATGGCATTCGGCTGGTCTGCGAGTAAAAAGTAGGTCTGCCAATAGGTCCTTTCCCCGGAAGGCGTTACCCGCGAGTCCGGAAAGAGATATTCCCGGCGGCCCACATCACGAAGCTGGAGGAGAGAAGAAGAGCTGAACCAGCCGCGTCCATCGTATTCATCAAGGGTCAGGCCGCGCCAGTAGCTGGAGACGCGACTGCGGACGTGCATTACCGGGCGGTCAGCCAGGGAGCCGGTGTAGCCGAGAGTGGCATAGCCGCCGGCGACACCGGGGGGCCGGTCGAGGAGGGAGGGAAGAATCTCGGGGGTCACGGAGGCGGCGGGGCGGGAAGGAAGACCGGTGAGATTATCCTGTTTCAGGTCTATCCGGCTGGGCAACCAGTTTGCCTGCGCTATCTGGCTGCTCACCAGGCGCGGCATAAGCAGGAAAAAGGAGGCGGAAACGAGAAGGACAGCAGTGGTGAAACCGAGCCAGAGGCGAACCAGAGCAGACCACTTTAGTTCGCCGACAACGACGGCCCGGGCCGATTCAGCTTCCACCCGGCCAACCACGACGGAAGCGGCGGCAAGGAAGAGAAAAACGACGGGGAAAACGAGAAACCAGAAACTCAGCGCCAGCTCGCTGACCAGCACGAAAAGCAAACCGCCCAGGACCAGGCTGGCGAGCACGTTGCGCGGACGCATCATATCGAAGCTGCCGATGACCAGCCCGTAAATAAGGTAGCGGGAGAGAAGAAGGCGGTCACTCAGGCCAGAGAGCAGGATGTCCCGGCCGAGGTAAACGGTGAGCGCCATAAAGAGGAGTAAAATCAGACTGCGGCGGATGGAGGCGTGGCGCCGTTTCCAGCTATAGAAATGGCCGGCGGCCAGACCCATCACGCCCACTCCGAGCAATAGCGAGTCGCGGATGGCCCAGGCAACGGCGCCAATGGCACAGGCAACGGCGAGAAAGGCAAGGAGACGGGAAACCAGCGGAGTGTTATGCCCGGACACCGTCAATCCGCCTCCGCAGATATAACGTCGGAGTTAGCCAGCGCCTGTCCCAGCCGGCGCACGGTATCTTCCAGGTAGCCGGGAGAGCAGACCACGACGGGAATATTGTTTTGTCTCCACAGTGAAGCCCCGATAGTTTCTTTACCGGGCAGGGAAAAGCCTTCCAGAAGCACGACGACAAGCCGGCCAGCCCGGTCAGCCAGTGATTTCAGCGCCGGTTCCGCCAGCGGGTCAGCCGCAGATACCACGGCGACCACGGTTCTGTCCGGGATAACGGCGGGCACCAGCCCGGGCAGACTCTCGCCCCGACCGGGCTGAATCATGGCCAGATAGTCCATCGCTTCCGTCCAGCCGGCGTCAGGCAATGGTCTTTCTCCGGCGATAATATCAAGGCGGCGACCGGAAGCAGCAGAGAGCCCGGCCAGGCTGGCAGCGATACGGAGACCGTATTCCAGGGTGGTTTCACGGCCGGCGCCGTAAACGTGGTCAGCGGCAAAGACCACGGAGAGAGACCCCTGAGCGGCTCGCTCAAACTCCTTGAGCATAAGCTGACCGGTGCGGGCAGTATTACGCCAGTGAATATACCGCAGAGGGTCCCCGGGGCGGTATTCCCGGGACCCGTAGAAATCGCTGGCGGCGTCCGTTTTCACCGCCTGCCCTTCTTCTTCCCAGGACTCGACGGCAAAAGGCGGGCCGTTCAGCGGGAAGTAGCGCGGGTAAACGGTGAGGCGGAGAGGCAGGGAAAAGACGCGTCGTTTCCGGAAAAGCCCCAGCGGGAAGCCGGCAGAAAGGGTGATATCAGCGGCCGGATAATAACCGCGCCGGTAGCACTCCGCGGAGCTGGTGAAGGTAGTGGCGCGGCGTGGGGGCAAGCGAAACAGGAAAAAGGATTCCACGCGCTGCTCGGGTCGTTCGAAAGGGCGCTCCCCGGACAGACGGACGAAGTAACGGGAAAACCGGCCGCGCGGAGTTATGCTGAACCGGATATCGATAACATCGTCTTCCAGCGGGCCTTCCAGAGGCAGGTGCGCGGCACCGCCCCGGGGGAGCAGAACTTCTCTTTCCACGGTGAGGGAGCGCAGGGTGTACCAGGGAATAACGATAGAGAGGAGCAGCACGCTCCAGATAAGGGCGTCAAAGAGGTAGAGCCAGCCGACCTGGGTCTGGCTGGCCACGAAATAGCCAATAAACCCGGCAATGATAAAAGCAACCCCGGCTTTAGTCATCGGTAAAGAGCATCCCCTAAAGCGGGACCGGAACGGTATTCAAAATAGCCTGCAGAGATTCCCGCGTAGCGCCGGGTGCGGCAGAGCGAGACAGGACACGGTGCCCGAGCACGGGCGGCACCACCGCCTTAACATCGTCCGGGGTGGTGAAGTCCCTTGCCTCCATGGCCGCCCGGGCCTGCGCGGCACGCTGTAAATAGACAGCACCGCGGGGGCTGACACCGATGGTGATATCCTCCCGGGAACGCGTCTCGGCGACGATGGCGGCGATATATTCCTTCACCGGACGGGCGACGTCGACGCGGGTGACCTGCGCCTGCAGATCGAGAACTTCATCGGCGGTGAGCACCGGCTCCAGAGAAATCCGGCCGTGCTCGTGCCGCTCCAGGATTTCCACCTCTTCATCCCGGCCGGGATAGCCGATACCGAAGGAGAGCAAAAAGCGGTCCAGCTGGCTCCGGGGGAGAGGAAAGGTGCCGTGTGTCTCGGCGAGGTTGCGGGTGGCGATGACGAAGAAGGGGCGAGGCAGGGGGCGGGAAGCACCGTCAAAAGTAACGGAACCTTCGCCCATCGCCTCAAGCAGGGCCGCCTGGGTACGCGGGCTGGAACGGTTAATCTCGTCAGCGAGAAGGATATTGGCGAAAACGGGACCGGGCACGAATTTGAAATCGCCGTCGCCGGGGAGATACACCGATGAGCCAGTAATATCAGTGGGAAGAAGATCAGGAGTGAACTGGATACGCTTGAAATCAGCCTGCACCGATTTTGCCAGCGCCTTGGCCAGAAGCGTCTTGCCGACGCCGGGGTAGTCATCCAGAAGGACGTGGCCCTGGCAGAGCAAGCCGAGCAGGCCCATACGGACGGTTTCCGGCGCGGCAACCACTTCCCGCCGGATATTATCTACCACGGCCTGGACCCGCCGGGCAAATTCCTGGTCCACAGCACCTCCACGGCGGCCGGCGCGGGTGCAGAGCGCGGCCGCTCCTCGTATTATAACCCGCGGCAGGGGAGAATGGAAACCCGGCGTTAAAGACGGGCAGTTTGACGCCGTAGCCACGGGTGGCTAAAATAAGATAATATGTCAGTCTTTCTGGGGATAGACACCGGAGGCACCTATACGGATGCCGTGCTGCTAAACGACAGGCGCGGCATCATTGCTACCGCCAAGGCGCTGACCACCCATCATGACCTGGAGGTGGGAATACGGAACGCCGTCCGGGGGGTGCTGACCGAGCCGATGCCGGATATCCAGCTGGTCTCTCTGTCTTCAACACTGGCAACCAACGCCATCGTAGAGGGGAGGGGCAGTCCGGTATGCCTGATACTGGCCGGATACGAACCGCATATGGTGGCCGACGCCAAACTGGAGAAGCTGGTGGCCAGGAAAAACATCATCCTGGTACGGGGAGGCCACCGGGTGGACGGGAAACAGCAGCAGCCCCTGGATGTGAAAGCGGTACGGGAGGCAATCGAAAAGCGGGGGTCGAAAGTATCGGCATTTGCCGTCTCCGGCTTTTTCGGGGTGCGCAACCCGACGCACGAGCTGAGGATACAGCGGCTGATACACCAGATGACCGGGCTGCCGGTAACCTGCGGGCACGAGATTACGTCCCAGCTCGATGCGCCGAGGCGAGCGATGACGGTGGCGCTCAACGCGCGGTTGATACCGCTGCTCCAGGAACTAATCAAAGGAGTATCCGAGATACTGGAAAGCCAGGGCATCAACGCTCCGCTGATGGTGGTGAAGGGAGACGGTTCGCTGATGGAGGCGCACCTGGCGCTGGAAAGACCGGTGGAGACGATAATGTCCGGGCCGGCGGCCAGCGTCATCGGCGCGCTGCATCTCTGCGTCGAAAAAGACGGCTTCGTCATCGATATGGGCGGCACGACCACGGACATCGCGGCGGTGCATGACGGGAGGCTGGTGCTGAACCGGGAAGGCGCCGAGGTGGGGGGATGGCGGACGATGGTGGAGGCGATTGATATACACACCACGGGGCTGGGCGGGGACAGTGAAGTCCGTTTCGACGGCGGCGGTGGTCTGAAAATAGGGCCGCGCCGGGTGGTACCGCTCAGCCTGCTGGCGGCGGAGTACCCGGAGACACTGGAGAAGATACGGGCCGAGATGAATGAGACCCCGGACGACGATTCCTGCCGGTTCATCACCCGCAAGCGACCGCTGAAACCGGGACAGGATAATATCTCGCCGACCCAGCAGGAGATATGGGACCTGCTGGAGAAAGGCCCGGTGACCGTGACCAGTCTGTACGACCACATACAGACGAGCGGCTACTTCGGGTACGGGCTGGACGGACTGCAGGAACACGGGCTGGTGGTGAGCAGTGCTTTCACGCCAACAGACGCGGTACACGTGCTGGGGAAGTACCGGAGCGGTTCCGTGGAGGCAGCCAGGCTGGGGGCGGAGCTATGGGAGAAACGGCTGGGAGTAAATAAAGAGTCTTTCTGCGAGCGCGTGGTGCGGGAAGTGACGGTCCGGGCGGGGTATACACTGGTAGAAAGCGCCCTGGCCGAAGACAGCGGGCTTTCTCTGAAGCACGGGGACAAGACGGCGAACCTGCTGGTGGACCGGGCGCTGGGCGCCGAGGAAGACGGCAACCTGAAAGTGAGCTTTTCCTTGAAGAGACCGATTATCGGCATCGGCGCGCCGGCGGCGACCTACCTGAAGCCGCTCGCCGAGAGGCTGAACACGCCGATATTCATCCCGGAGCACGCCGAGGTGGCCAACGCCATCGGGGCGGCGGCGGGGGCGGTGGTGCAAAGCGTACGCATCCTGATACAACAGCCGGAAGGGAGGGACACCCCTTTCCGGGTCTTTGCCCTGTCCGGGGTGCGCGACTACGATGAGCTGGATGACGCCCGTGCTTACGCCCGGCGTACCGCTACCAGGCTGGCGCGCAAGCGCGCTCATGATGCCGGAGCCAGCCGGATAAGGCTCCAGGTCACCGAAGACGAGCGCATTGTACGCGCCGGCACGGACCTGGTCTACCTGGGGACGGAGATTGTGGCCACCGCCATAGGGCGGCCCAGGCTGAAGGAACGGCGCCGGGAAAGATAATGACCGCCGAAACGGCTTGACAATTCCCACTGCCTGTGTTACTAATGATAGCACTCCGGCAGGAGATACCCCACAGCGGGGAGCCGAAGGGGAAAGGGGAGCGGGGAAAAGGCCCTGTTTCTCGAAACTCTCAGGCAAAAGGACTGCCGGCGGTAAGACCTCTGGAGAGACCTGGCAGCCAGGTCACCGAAGGGGACGTCCACCGGAAACGGGGGGCAATCTCTCAGGTAAGAGGACAGAGGGCCAATCCGGAAATACCGGATTGGCCTTTTTTAATTGGCTGAAAAAGGCTTTTACAGGAGGATGAAAGGCGATGGACGTAAAAAACTACCGGTTTACCCGGGAGCACGAGTGGGTCAACCCGGTTCCGGATAATCCGGGCACGGTGGGCATCACCGATTACGCTCAATCGCAACTAGGCGACATCGTTTACCTGGAACTGCCGGAGACGGGAACCGAGGTGGCCCAGTTTGCCAAGCTCGGGGAGATTGAGGCAGTGAAAGCGGTCACCGAGTTTTACGCGCCGGTCAGCGGGCGGGTAAGGGAAATCAACAAAAGTGTCACGGAAAACCCGAGCACTATTAATGAAGACCCGTACGGCGCGGGGTGGCTGGTCCGGCTGGAGATGGCCCGGCCATCAGAGGCGGAAGGGCTGATGAGCTACGATGAATACCGGCGGTTTGTGGAAGAGGAAGGTTAACAAAGTGGGTTCGCCATATATCCCCAATACCGATGCCGACCGCCGGGCGATGCTGCGGGAAATTGGCGCCGGTTCCATCGATGAGCTATTCCGCGACGTACCCGAGGGTTTCCGCAACGTTCCTTTCCACCTCCCATTGCCTCTCTGCGAGCCCGAACTCAAAGCGGAGCTCAGGCGTATGGCGGAAACGAACGCCAGTCTGGACGATTTCCCCTGCTTCCTCGGAGCCGGATTCTACCACCACTTCATCCCCTCGGTGGTAGGGCACATCACCGGGCGCAGCGAGCTTTACACCAGCTATACTCCGTACCAGGCCGAGGTCAGTCAGGGGGCCCTGCAGTGCCTCTACGAGTATCAGTCACTGGTCTGCCAGCTAACCGGCATGGAAATAAGCAACGCCGGGATGTACGACGGCAGCACCGCAGCCACCGAGGCGGCACTGATGGCCTGCCGGATTACCGGCAGGCGGCGGGTGGACGTTCTGCCCGCAATGAACCCGCGTTACATAGAGGTAATGGAAACCTATGCCGGGGGCCAGGGCATAAGGCTGGAAACAGTACCTGAGGGGCCCGAGGAGCTGTCCTCCGATTCCGCCTGCCTAGTAGTCCAGCAGCCGGACTTCTTTGGCCGGCTTACCGACCTGACGGCCTGGGCGGATAAAGTCCACGCCGCGGGGGCGCTGCTTATCGTTATCGTTGACCCCGTATCACTGGGGATGTTACGGCCTCCGGCGGACTACGGCGCGGATGTCGTGGTCGCCGAAGGGCAATCGCTGGGCAGCTCCCTGAGCTTCGGCGGGCCGGGACTGGGCATCTTCGCCTGCCGGAGAGAGTACCTGCGCCAGATGCCGGGTCGACTGGTCGGGCGCACCGAGGATACGCAGGGAAGGCCGGGCTACGTGCTGACGGTAGCCACGCGCGAGCAGCACATCCGCCGCGAGCGGGCAACCTCCAACATCTGCACCAGTGAGGCTCTCGTCTCCATAGCCGCCGCCGTTTACCTGGCCGCCATGGGCAAGACCGGCCTGCGGCAGGTGGCCGAGCTTTGCTACCACAAGGCGCACTACGCGGCGGAAGCCATCACCTCGCCGGAAGGATACTCCCTGGCCTTTCCTTCGCCGTTTTTCAAGGAATTTGTGGTGCGATGCCCGGTGCCGCCTCGCCGTATCAATGCAGCCCTCCTGGACAGCGGCATCATCGGCGGGCTCGATGTGAGCGAAACGGTGGCGGACGGGCTGCTGCTCTGCGTCACCGAAATGAACACACGGTCGGAAATCGACCGGCTGGTGGAGGTCATGCGGGCCGCGGGAAGGGAGAAATGAACAAACACCGTCTACTGCCCGATATCAGCCGGACCGGACGTACCGGCTGTCACCTGCCGGAAGCGGATGTGCCTCTTTCGGTGCTGCCCCCGGCAGAAATGCTCCGCTCCGACCTGCCGCTGCCAGAAGTGAGCGAGGGCGACGTGGTGCGTTACTTTACCGGCCTGAGCGCACTCAACTACGGCGTGGACACCGGCTTTTACCCCCTGGGCAGCTGCACCATGAAATACAATCCGAAAAGCCACGAGGACATCGTCCGCTACCCCGGCTTTACTTCGATTCACCCGTTTCAGCCCCCCGCTTCCACCACCGGCGCTTTGAGGCTCATGTACGAACTGCAGAAATACCTTACCGAGATTACCGGGATGGCTGCCACCAGCCTGGCACCGATGGCCGGCGCCCAGGGAGAACTGGCCGGTATCCTGATGGTCAAGGCGTACCACCGGAAGCGCGGTGATTCCGCGCGGCGAACCATACTGGTGCCCGATTCCGCACACGGCACCAATCCGGCGACGGCGGTTATGGGCGGATTCAAAACGGTGGTGGTGCCTTCCGACAGTGACGGCAACCTAGACCTGGCGAAACTCGACGAGCTTCTGAACGAAGAAGCCGCCGCCCTGACCCTGACCCTGCCCAGTACCTTCGGCCTTTTCGACCCGCAGATACTGGAGATAGCCCGGCGGGTGCACCAGCGGGGAGGTCTTCTTTGCGGAGATGGCGCCAATCTCAACTCCCTGCTAGGCAAGGTAAAGTTCGGGGACCTGGGTTTCGACTGCGTGCAACTCAACCTGCACAAGACGTTCAGCACGCCGCACGGCGGCGGCGGGCCTGGGGCCGGGCCGGTCTGCGTAAACGAGGCCCTGGCGCCGTTCTTACCCGCGCCTTCAGTCAC
>CAZTMR010000036.1:0-13725 GCA_964615345.1 uncultured Dehalococcoidaceae bacterium
TAGTTTATCACGTTCAAATCGTGCCTGCACCATCAGAAAATCCACGGATCGGGGCCCCCTTGGTACTATTGACAAATACGAATAAGTTTGTTACTCTAGCTTGACAAAGATAAAAGGAGGTTCCCATCATGGCCCAAGCATACTGTATGAAATGCCGCAAGAAAGTAGAAATCAGTAATCCTCAGTCGATTACTCTGAAAAATAAACGCCCGGCAACACAGGGCACCTGTCCGAACTGCGGCACCAAGGTTTTTCGGATAGGCAAGGGTTAAAGCGGCCGTATTCAAAAAATCAAAAAACCGGCCGTTTTCTCATTTTAAGCGGTTAGAGCAAAGATAAAACCCGGCGGTCTTGTGTTGGGGTAAGGGTGACTTCAGCAGGGGGAGAGCTTTTTATAAAAAGCCTGGTTCCTGCTGGTATTGATGAACTGGCGGGCGGGAGGTATTGTCGTCGGCAATGCCTCCTGTTTTTTTGTGTAATATTATGTAATGAGACGGATAGGACATACAGGTTACTCTGGCCGGGTGTTCCGGCAAGGCGGAAAATTAAAAAAACTATATATTCTACACCGGGAGGGAACCGATGTCGTTGAAAATATGGTTCGCTGAGACGAGGCCGCAGTTCCTGATACTCACCGTTGTGCTCGCCTTCCTGGGGACCAGCATTGCCTGGTACAACGGGTTTTTTCACCTCGGGTACGCCCTGCTGGCTTATTTCGGGCTGCTGCTGGCCCATATCAGCGTGAATACACTGAACGACTATTTCGACTACAAGAGCGGGGTGGACCTGGCGGTGAACCGGACCCCGTTCAGCGGCGGGAGCGGTGTGCTGCCGGCGGGTACGCTCAAACCGGGGCAGGTGCTCCGGTTTAGCCTGATAACTTTGGGTCTGGCGGCCGTCATCGGCGTTTATTTTGTGCTGGTGAGCGGGTGGCTGTTGCTGCCGTTGCTGGTGGTGGCGGGACTGTGCGTTTTACTCTATACCTCCGTGATTTTGAAACACAGGTGGCCGGAGTGGGCGGCTGGACTGGGGCTGGGTACTTTGCCGGTGATGGGGGCTTACTTTGTGCAGGCTTCAGAATATTCCTGGCCGCTGCTGGTGGCGGCGGTTCCTTCCGGGATACTGGTGTATAACCTGCTCTTTTTGAACGAGTTCCCCGATACCGAGGCGGACAAAGTGGCCAGAAGAAAGACCACGCCATTGGTGGTCGGTAAGGCAACGGCAAGCAAGATTTACGCGGTGATGACGGTAATGGTCTACCTGTGGATTATCGGCGGAGTTATCAGCGGCGCCATGCCGGTGTTTACGCTAATCGCCCTGCTGACCGCTCCCTTTGCCGTCAAGGCAATCCGGGGAGCGCGGCACTATGAAGAAATGAGCCAGCTGGTGCCGGCGATGGGTAGTAACGTTCTGGTAGTGCTGCTGACACAATTGTTGCTCGGGGTGGGGTATATCCTGGCCACCGTCTTGCCGTCAGGTGTGAGTTAGGCATGACCAGACCGGCAGCAGATGAGGGCCGGAAGAAGCCCCTGCACCAGATGTTTACCGCGGTGCCGCCGCGCTATGACCTGATAAACCGGGTCATAACCTGGGGGCTGGACCGGCGGTGGCGGCGGCGGGCAACCACGGAATGCCTGGCTTCTCAGCCGGAAGAAATGATTGACCTGTGCTGCGGTACCGGGGATTTGGCGCTGGAAATCGCCCGCCGGGCGCGACATAAGGTGAAGGTGACCGGCATCGATTACAGCGAGCCGATGCTGGACATAGCCAGAAAGAAGGCGGCAGGCCTGCCCGGGAACCGGGAGGTAACTTTCCGCCATGGAGACGTCACCAGCCTGCCTTTTCCGGACCGGTACTTTGATTGTGCCGGCATCTCTTTTGCTTTCCGTAATCTGACCTACCGGAACCCCTTTGCCGGGGAGCACCTGGAAGAGGTGGTGCGGGTGCTGAAGGACGGGGGGAAGTACGTCATCGTGGAAAGCAGCCAGCCCGGGTGCCGGTTTATCCGGGCACTGTTTCACCTTTACCTGCGTACGTTTGTCTTCCGTGTGGGCTACCTGCTTTCCGGTAACCGGGGAGCCTATCATTACCTGGCGGAATCGGCATCCCGGTTTTACGCCCCGGAAGAAATAAGAGCCATGCTGCTGGAGGCGGGTTTCCGCCGGGTGAGCTACCAGCCCCTGTTTTTTGGAGCGGCGGGTATCCACGTGGCGGTAAAATAGGGCTCAGACCTGTCTTTCAATGTAGTCTTCCCGCAGGCCGTTGAGGGCGGCAAAGAACTCCCGCATCATTACGCTCACCGGATACATCCCCTTGCGGGTCACGCGTAAGGGGTCTTTTCCCCGCACCAGACCGAAGAGGCGGAGAAAAAGCAGCTCGAGCCAGAGCTTGCGCTTGATGCCGGTGCCGAAGCGGCGGCGGAACTTCTGCGGGTCAACCTCCATGCCGCTGAGCTTGGTGAGCAGGTAGTAACGCAGCTGCTCACGGCCCGAAAGGCGCCTCCAGCCGATGACCGGCAGGCGGTCAGCATCAATGAGCCGGCCGTATCTGCCCAGAGAGAAAGAATTGACGAAGAAATTCCCCCGGAAGATACTCACCGAGCCGGTACCGATTCCGATGTAGTCGTCGAAGTCGATGATATATTCGTCTATCATTCTCTGGCCGCGCGAGAAACACCAGGCGGTGGAGACGTGATAGCCGCCGTCCAGCAGTTCGTTGAGAATAATATCGTAAAACTGCTTCTCGCGTGCCGTATCCACAATGTTGAATTTGCGTTCCAGGGCGTTTTTCTTGTGCGGGGAGGCCATCAGGGGATAAAAAGTGGCCTGGTCAATGCCCATATCCTTGAATATGGCCACGTCCTCGGAGAACCTGTCTATGGACTGGCCGGGGAAGTTGAAGACAAAGTCAATGTTTAGCGTCTCGAATTCTCCCCGGGCGAGGCGCAGCTTCTCTTTCAGCTCTTCCCCGGAGAGAAAAGAGCGCCCCATGGATTTCAGTATGGCGTCATCGAAGCTTTGCACACCGATAGAGAGCCGGTTAATGCCGGCGGCTTTGAGCTGCCTGATGGTGGGAGGGGTAATTTCGCGAGCGGTAGTCTCCAGGGAGATTCGCTTGACATCAAAAGCCTGCCGGAGATGAGCGATGAAATCGGTCAGCTCGTCCATCAGGATGGTGGGGGTGCCGCCGCCAAAGTAGAAATCAGAAAAGCGGAAGCCCCTCCGGACGTACATATCCAGCTCTTTTTTCAACCGGCGGAAGTACCGGCGCGCCTCATCTTCTTTGAAGAGGTAGCGGTTGAAGCAGCAGAACGGGCAGAGGGTGCGGCAGAAAGGGATGTGGATGTAGAGCGAGGCCTGTCCCTTATCCACGTTTTCGGCAGCGTCAATCACCGAGTAGTCAAAACCAGGGTTGAGGTCCAGGAATTTGCGGCCTTCCCGGCGAGTGACCGCACCGATTATTCCGGCGAGCATATCCATAAAGTCAATATCTTTCCGTTAGCAGATTTTATGTAAAAGGGATTTTGAGAGGGACGGAGTCCCTTTTAGCGTTTCTGTTTCCAGACGGTACTCTGTGAAGTATCTTCAAGGGCGATGCCGGCTTCTTCCAGCCGGGCGCGGACCATATCCGCTTGAGAGAATTGCCTGGCTGCCCGGAACTCTTTTCGCAGTTCCAGCAGGCTGGAGATTATCTCTTCAGCATCCCGGTCTGAAGAGGAAGGAAGCGGGCGGCCCACTTCCCGGAAAATCTCTTCCTGCAGACGGATGAAAAGTCCGGCATCAAGAGGGCCACCATCCGGCTTCTTGAAGTTTATCCCCAGGGTGTCACCGAGCTGCCGTAATAGCTGCCGGGCTTCTTCTGCCCCGGTATTCCCGGCGTCAAGGCTGTTAATTTCCCGGGCCAGGTCAAAAAGGGCTGCCAGCGCCCGTGGGGTGTTGAAGTCGTCGTCCATCGCCTCGATAAAGCGCCGGCGGTAGCTTTCAATATCTATTTCCCCTCCCGTACGGCCAGCCGCCGCCGTGCGGTTGGCCGTCTGCCGGAGACGGTCGGCGCCTTTTTCCGCCGCGTCCAGTATCTCCTCCGAATAGGTAAGCGGACTCCGGTAATGTGAACCGAGGACAAAGACGCGGATGGCGTCTGCGGAGTACTTTTCCAGGGCCTGCTTGATGGTAATCAGGTTGCCCAGGGACTTGCTCATCTTTTCCCCGCCCAGCTGCACCATGCCGTTGTGCAGCCAGTACCGCACAAAGGGCTTAGCGCCGGTAAAGCTTTCTGACTGGGCAATCTCATTCTCGTGGTGGGGGAAGACCAGGTCCTGCCCGCCGCCGTGGATGTCAATGCTCTCTCCCAGGTACCTCAGGGACATCGCGCTGCA
Source organism: uncultured Dehalococcoidaceae bacterium (assembly GCA_964615345.1). Taxonomy (GTDB): domain Bacteria; phylum Chloroflexota; class Dehalococcoidia; order Dehalococcoidales; family RBG-16-60-22; genus JACZSH01. Next base: position 4,376 of record CAZTMR010000036.1, read on the forward strand.
CTCCATATGCCAGCCGGGGCGTCCCGGCCCCCAGGGGCTGGGCCAGGTCGGCTCCCCGGGCTTGGACGCCTTCCAGAGGACAAAGTCCATGGGGTGCTCTTTTTCTTCCACGGCCTCAAAGCGGGTGCCGCTCATCATCGCGTCCAGGCTGCGGTGGGAGAGCTTCCCGTAGTCCGGGACGTTTCTAACCCGGAAGTAAACGCTGCCCTGCGCGGGATACGCGTACCCTTTATCAATCAGGCCCCGGATGATATCGATAATTCCGGCTACTTCTCCGGTGGCGCGGGGATTAATGTCGGCCGGGGTGACATTCAGGGCGTCCATATCGGCGAAAAAGCTGTCCGTGTACTGCTGTGCCAGCTTGTCTGGGGAAACGTTGAGTTCGGCGGCACGGTCGATAATTTTATCATCGATATCGGTGATGTTCTGGACGAATTTCAGGCTGTACCCGCGGAAGCGCAGATAACGGCGGATAACGTCAAAGATGATGTAGCTCATCGCGTGTCCCAGGTGAGCGTCAGAGTACGGCGTGACCCCACAGACGTACATCTTCACCTCGTCTCCCTGCGGGGTAAACGCTTCTTTTCGCCGGGTAAGCGTGTTATAGACCTGCATTCATTTCTCCTCAATCATCGCTACAGCCTGGGCGGCGATTCCCTCGGCGCGGCCGGTGAAACCGAGCCCGTCCGTGGTGGTGGCTTTGACGCTTACCTGCGCAATATCTATGCCGAGCGCCTGAGTGAGGCGGCGCCGCATGGGTTGGATAAAGTCGGACAGCCTGGGGGCCTGAGCCATGACAGTGGCATCCAGGTTGCGCACCCGCCAGCCGTTTTCCGCCAGCTTTTGGCCGGTCTTTTCCAGCAGCGTCAGGCTGGAAATATCCCTGTACTCCGGCTGACCGGGGGGAAAATGGGCGCCGATGTCCCCCAGCGCCGCCGCCCCGAGCAGGGCATCAATTACGGCATGGCTGAGGACGTCAGCGTCACTCCACCCGGAGAGGCCGCGTTCAAAGGGTATTTCCACCCCGCCGAGCACCAGCGGGCGGCCGGGGGAGAGGGAATGGACATCGAAACCAGTACCGATACGGCACTTATCGCTCATACTTCTGCCACAAAATCTCGGCCAGGGCCAGGTCATCTGGATTGGTCACCTTAATATTAACATAATCCCCGGGATAAAGTTTAACCCGGGCACCGGTGCGCTCGACCAGAGAAGCATCATCGGTGACGTCACCTCGTACGCGAGAGTAAGCCTCAGCGATAATCGAGGAGCGGAATACCTGGGGCGTCTGTATCGCCCATAGATTTTGACGTGGCGGCGTCTCACGCACTACTCCGTCTTTATCTGCGGACTTGATGGTATCCGTGACCGGTACCGCGGCGGCGGCGGCGCCGGTTTCTGCCGCGGCGTCCAGTCCCTTTTCAATGAGATCAGTGGTAACCAGGGGGCGGGCACCGTCATGGATGATTATCCACTGGCAGTCATTCAGCCGCTTCAGACCGGCTACCACCGAGTCCTGGCGCCGCTCTCCCCCCAGGCAGATATCACTGACCTTGGACCATTCTTCCCCGGCAATCAGGGAGCGGCAGAGCCTTTCTTTTTCCCCACTGACCACGACCACGATGCGGTGAACGCGGGGGCAGTCCTGGAAAGGCTGTGTGGCACGGAGAAGCAGCGGCCGGCCGCCGATGAGGGCAAAGAGTTTGTCCACGTCACCCATACGCCGGGAAGAGCCGGCGGCGGCGATGATGGCGCCCACTTTCTGAGTAGTGTCCTGGTTCATGCCACCTCATCTGCGGTCAGGTACGGGTATAGTCTAGCACAAGACGGGGGGAGGGGAAAGCGGGAAGGGAAAATGGCGGTGGACGTCAAATCGTGTTAAAATACCGGGTGGAGGAGACTTACGGTGACGGTGGACAAGTACGCCGCGAGGCGCTATGACGTTGATACGGAGGCGGCCATTGACGTGGCGGTGCTGGAGGTCATTCCTTTCGATTTTCCGGAGTCGGCCACGGAAGTGGTCTATGAGACGGAGGAGTTTACCTTCGTCTGCCCGTGGACAGGGCTGCCGGACTTTGCCCGCCTGGTGATAAAATATATTCCGGGGCATTTTCTGGTTGAGCTGAAATCGCTGAAGTACTACCTGACTTCCTTCCGTAACGTGGGGATACTGCAGGAGCACGTGGTGAACCGCGTTTTGAAGGACCTGGTGGCGCGTCTGGCGCCGGTATCAATGGTAGTGGAGGCGGAGTACCGGGAGAGGGGTGGTATGAAAACCAAGGCTACGGCCAGCTATAGCAAACAATAACAAAGAGAGAGGTTACCCGATGAAAGTAATCAACGGCTACCTGGAAGTAACCCCCAAGGAAGAAGTGCCCGGCGCGCTGATGCGCGAGGTGGTCACCAGCGAGGACGGAGCGCCCAATTTTACCATGCGCGTCTTCGAGGTCAGTCCGGGCAGCCAGACGCCTTCTCACTCCCACCCCTGGGAGCATGAGGTCTATGTTATTTCCGGGAAAGGGGTGGTGAAAGGAAAGCAGGGGGAAAGGGAGGTAGGCGCGGAAAGCGTGGTTTTCATTCCCGCTAACGAGCATCACTGCTTTGTCCCCACCGGTGATGAGGCGTTGCGCTTCGTCTGCGTGATACCGAATTATGGTTACTGCTCGGTAAAAACGGAGGGGGAAGAGAGCTGAAACCGGCTATTCCGCCGGATAATAAGGACAAAAACGAGGAACGCCAGCAACAGGGCCCCGCCTGACAACCCGCCAATCAGCGGCCAGTTGAGAGAAAACCGGGCGGTAACCTCTTTTTCGCAGTCGATAACCAGCGTGGAAGGGTTTTCCGTGCCTTCCAGGTCCCCGCTCCAGCCGGTGAAGCGGTACCAGAAGGAGGGAACAGCGGCCATCTCGATTTCGGTGCCGCTGTCAAAAGCGGCACTAAAGGGGTAGGAAGCGAGACGGATGCCGTCGATGTCCACTTCGCCGCCGGATTCCGGGCTGACAGTCACGGTCAGCTGGAAAGAAGGGGCCGGTCAGCCGGCCTCGGCCGGGGCGGCGGTCAGGAAAGACAGCGCCAGCAGGGCGATTACCAGGGCAGGAAAAAACCGCCAGCATACTCCTTTACCGGGGCGCTTCAGATTTAAGAAAGATTTTCCCATAATATTTCCTCGGCCATAATCCAGAATCTTTTTTTAACGGACCGCCCTCTTTTGCCGCAGTCCCAGGGCGATTGCCTGGCGCAGGTTGCCCGCCGGCACAATTTCTATGCCGGGGACGGGGGAGGCGGGGGAACTGTTTTCCGGTACCAGACAGCGTTTGAAGCCGAGCCGGGCCGCCTCAGTTACCCGGCGGTCCGGCTGTGAGACCGCCCTGATTTCACCGCTTAGCCCCAGTTCTCCCACCGCCGCCAGCCCGGGGTCAACGCCGGTGTCCCGCAGGCTGGAAGCAACGGCCAGGGCGATACCCAGGTCCGCCGCTGGCTCACCGATTCTCAGTCCGCCGGTGACGTTGACGATGATATCCTGGTTGCCCAGCTTCAGCCCGGCCCGGCGGGTAAGTACGGCGGCAACCAGCAGCAGGCGGTTGAAATCAATGCCGTTAACGGTGCGGCGGGGGAGGCCGAAGCTGGTAGTGGTGGTAAGGGCCTGGATCTCTACCAGCAGCGGACGGCTGCCTTCCAGAGTGGGCACGACGGCCGAACCGACCGGCTCCGCGCCGCGGCCGGCCAGAAATGCCAGCGAAGGGTTGGCGACCTCGATGAGGCCCTTCTCCTTCATCTCGTAGACGCCTACCTCGTTGGTAGAGCCGAAGCGGTTTTTCACGCAGCGCAGCAGGCGATAGGCGCTGAAAGGTTCGCCTTCCAGGTACAGGACTACGTCGACGATGTGTTCAAGGACGCGGGGGCCGGCGATCGAGCCGTCCTTGGTAACGTGGCCGGCGATAAAAACAGGCGCGGCGTTCAGCTTCGCCTGACGCATCAGCTTCAGGGTGCACTCCCGTACCTGGGTGATGCTGCCCGGAGCGGCATCCAGTTCCGGCGAGTACATCGTCTGAATGGAATCTACAACCACCAGCCGGGGGGACAGCTGCTCGATTTGCTGGAGAATGGCCTCCAGATCGGTCTCGGCGAGCAGGAAAAGTCCGCTGCCTTCCAGGCCCAGTCGTTCGGCGCGCAGCTTTATCTGGTGCAGGGTCTCCTCGCCGGTGACGTAAATAACGGGGCCTTCATTCCCGGCCATGACCGCCGCCGCCTGGAGTAACAGGGTGGACTTGCCGATGCCGGGGTCGCCGCCGATAAGCACCAGAGAGCCGGAGACCAGACCGCCGCCGAGGACGCGGTTGAACTCGGGTAGGGGGAGAGGGGAGCGGTCCGCCTTCTGAAGGGTGACCCGGGAAAGCTCCCGGGGCGGTTCAGCGGGAGAAGGAGAACGGGACGGCGCCAGAGCGGAAAGCACGGTCTCGGTGAAGGTGTTCCACTGCTGGCACTCCGGGCAGCGCCCCAGCCATTTCAGGGCTTCCCGGCCGCAGCTCTGGCACACGAAGACGGTCTTTTTCTCGGGCTTGCTCACTTGATGACTTTACTCGATTTTTGAGGATAAGGCAAGGGGAATGTTCGAGGGTACACTTTGCCGACGCCGGGAGTGACGAAAGGAAGCCGGCCAGGACGTTCGGGGTCAGCCCCGGCTCAGCCGGTGAGCAGGCCCAGGCCGCTGATATAGAGACCGGTAAGGATGGCGGTGGTGATAACGCCGGCAACACAGGGCCCCATGGCAAAGGGCAAAATCATCGACCTGCGGTTAACACTGGCGGCGCACTTCTGAGCCACTTTGGCGGTGGTGGGGACACAGGAAACGGCGGCGATACCCAGCAGGGGATTGAAGGGCTCTTTGCTTATTTTGGTATAAATCATCCCTCCGGCAATGCCGCCCAGGCCGGAGAGGGTGAGGGCGATAACACCCAGTATGAGCAGGAGAAGGACCTTGGGGTCCAGGATTATATCCACACCGAGCAGGGCGCCCAGAGTGAAGCCGAGGAAGAAAGTGGCCCCGTAGAGCATGGGCCCGGAGAGAAACTCGATAAACCGGAGAATGCCGGCCTCTTTAATGGCCAGACCGAGGAAGAAACCGGCAAAGAGGGGCGCCGCCACCGGGAAAAGCAGGGAAAGAAAGCTGACCATGAGGATGGCAAAAGTAAACTTGGCGCCTCTGGATACCTGCGGGATGGTGCGGAAGTCCATTTCCACCGCCCGCAGCCTTCTGGGGATAATGCGGGCGAGCACCGGGTAGCCGGCATAGCAGACGCCGAGATAGACGTAGGCGACGACGGTAATGGGCACGAACAGGTCACGGGCAAGGAGAAGAGAGCCGTACAGTACCATGGGACCGTCCGCCCCGCCCACCAGGGCGATCGCCGCCGCTTCATTCGGCTGGAGGCCCATCGCCATGGCGATGGGCAGGGTGGCGATGGTGCCCAGCTCGGCGAAGACGGCCAGAAAAAGACTCATAAATGGCTTGGCAAGGAGGATATCGATATCGGTAATGGCGCCGATACCCATAAAAACGAGCACGGCAATCAGGCCGTTGCTGAAGGTGAAGGTATAGATCGGCTGGAGAAAGTCGATTTGCAGGTAGAACATCAACTGTTCCACGTTGCTGGCCATGGGATTGAGGAAGAGGTTGCCGAGCTGACCGGCTTCCATCATCATCAGGCCGCCGTTTACCGCCAGCATCCCCACCCCCATAGGCAGCATGATGAGAGGCTCCAGGATTTTGCGGTAAGAGAGGAAAATGAAAAGAAAGGCGAGTAATATCAGGAACAGCCTGCCGAAGGCGATTTCAGGGGAAGTGATAAAGAAGGTGTAAATGCCCTGGAAGACCTGAAGCAACATCATCCCCGGCAGCAAGCTCCTGTTCTATGAGCTGTCATCAGCTCTGTTTTTCCCCCGCGGCGCGGTTATCCCCCCACTGCACAATTACGGAAATGACTTTAATCATGACGGCGACGAGGAAGGCTATGACCATCATTATGCCGTAAGCAGCCAGAGCAAATATCAAAGACCTTAAAACCATTTCACTTCACAGACCTGCCGCCGCTCGGCGGGAGACCGGGCAGGGAAACCTCTCCGCCTTTCCCGTTTTAATACTCGATAACGGCGATTTCATCGCCGGGTTTGACTGACTGGTCGGCGGAGACGGAAATCTTGGCCACGGTACCCCCCACGGGAGCCATGATGGGGTTTTCCATCTTCATCGATTCGAGCAGGCAGATGATGTCTCCTTCGGCTACCTGGTCACCTTCCTTGACGTCCACGCTGATAATCTTGCCGGTGATGGGAACTTCCACTTTTTCCTGTGCCAATTTTCCGTTCCTTCTTTCCGTGTCAATTTGCCCCCGGCTTGCGCCCGGCGGCTGAAAGAAAGGGCGGCCGGGTTTTTCCCTGGTGCCGCCCTTAATGCTCTGTCAGAGATAACCCGTGGGCCATTATATACTATTTCTCATCCCCAAGCAAGGCGCCCACCGGATTGGGGTGAACCACGATTTTCCCGTCCTCGAGGTCGACGACGATATTGTCTCCGGACCGGAATTTCCCGCGCAGGAGGTCTTCAGAAAGCGGGTCTTCCACCATATCCTGAATGACCCGGCGCAGCGGACGGGCGCCGAAGACGCTGTCATACCCCTTTTCGCCCAGGAAATCCTTGGCGGCCTCGGTTACCTCCAGACTAACTCCCTTTTCCTTGAGCTGGCCGATTACCGAAGCCAGCATGAGGTCAACGATCTGCCGTATCTGTTCCTTTTCCAGAGAGCGGAAGACGACCACACCATCAACGCGGTTGAGAAATTCCGGCTTGAAGGTCTTTTTCAGTTCACCGAGCAGGTTTTCCTTCATCTTGTCATAGGCCTGCTCCCGGTTCTTGGTCTCATCGCTGCGGGAGGTGAAGCCCAGGACAGTGCCCTTCCGGATAAGGTCAGCACCCACGTTACTGGTCATAATGATGATACTGTTGCGGAAGTCAACCCGGCGCCCTTTGGCGTCAGTGAGGTGGCCGTCATCGAATATCTGGAGAAGCAGATTGAAAACGTCCGGGTGGGCTTTCTCAATCTCATCGAGGAGGATGCAGCAGTATGACTTGCGCCGGACCGCTTCCGTAAGCTGTCCGCCTTCTTCGTAGCCGACGTAGCCGGGAGGCGCGCCCACGAGACGGGAAACGGCGAATTTCTCCATAAACTCGGACATATCGAGTCGAATCAGGGTGTCCTCGCTGCCGAACATAAATTCGGACAACGCCCGGACCAGTTCCGTCTTGCCGACTCCGGTAGGGCCGAGGAAGATGAAATTGCCGATGGGCCGTCTGGGGTCCTTGATGCCGGCCCGGGCGCGGCGAATGGCCTTGGAGACGGTGGTGATGGCTTCATCTTGGCCGATTATCCGCTGGTGCAGCACGTCTTCCATATTGAGCAGCCGGCTGGTTTCATCATCCGCTAACTGCACCACCGGGATACTGGTCCACATGCTGACCACTTCCGCGATGTCTTCCGCACTGACCACCGGTTTGCCTTCTTCTTTTTCCACACGCCAGTTTTCTTCCAGCGCCCTTATCTTCTCTTCGAGTTCCAGTTCATGCTCGCGGAGTTCACCCGCATAATCGTACTGCTGGGTGGCCAGGGCGGCATCCTTGTCTTTGCGTATGCTGTCCGCCTCCTGTCTGGCTTCCTTCAGCGGCACGGGCATGGTCTGGAAGCGGATTCTCACCCGCGAAGACGCTTCGTCAACCAGGTCGATAGCCTTGTCCGGCAGGTAGCGGTCGGTTATATACCGGGCGGCGAGAGAAGAGGCCGCCACCAGGGCTTCTTCATCTATTTTCAGGCGGTGGTGCTCTTCATAACGCTCTTTTACCCCGCGCAGGATTTCCAGCGTATCATCAACCGAGGGTTCTTCCACCAGCACCGGCTGGAAGCGCCGTTCCAGAGCGGCGTCACGTTCTACGTACTTCCGGTAATCATCCAGGGTGGTAGCCCCGATGCACTGCAACTCGCCGCGGGAAAGGGACGGTTTGAGGATATTGGCGGCGTCCACGGCACCTTCGGCTGCGCCGGCGCCGACCATGGTATGAAACTCGTCGATAAAGAGCACGCAGTTGCCGGCGTTCTTTATCTCTTCGATAATTTTCTTTACCCGTTCTTCGAACTCGCCCCGGTACTTGGTGCCGGCCACGAGTGAACCCATATCCAGGGCAATCAGCCGCTTGTCCAGCAGGCTGTCCGGGACGTCACCGGAAACGATGCTGTGGGCAAGCCCTTCCACGATAGCGGTTTTGCCGACGCCGGGTTCTCCGATGAGGGCAGGGTTATTCTTGGTGCGGCGGCTGAGGATCTGAATGACCCGCCCGATTTCTTTAACCCGCCCGATGACCGGGTCAAGCTTGCCGGAACGTGCCGCGGCGGTGAGGTCAGCGCCGAGCTGGTCCAGCGCAGGGGTACGGCTGGCGGCGCGGGTCAGCCGGGAGCGGGAAGCTCCCTGGCTGAGGACCTGATTGGTCTCGTTGCGCGCCCGCTCCAGAGTAACGCCGAGGCTTTCCAGGACGCCGGCGGCAACACCTTCTCCCTCCCGCAATAGTCCGAGCAGGATGTGTTCCGTGCCGATGTAGCTGTGGCCGAGCTGCCGCGCTTCGTCGATGGCAAGCTCGATGACTTTCTTGGCACGGGGGGTGAGGCCGGTCTCTCCTTCCGCGGGGCGCTCGCTGCCGCTGCTGATGAATTCTACCGCGGAACGTATTTTACCCAGGCTGACTCCCAGGTTGGTGAGGACTTTGGCGGCCACTCCTTCTTCTTCCCGGGACAATCCGAGCAGGATATGTTCTGTGCCGATGTAATTGTGATTGAGCTGCCGCGCTTCTTCTTGGGCTATGGTAAGGACACGACGGGCCCGCTCCGAAAATTTTTCAAATCTACTAGCCATGTTCTCTCCCTGGAGCTTTGTCTTTCAAGATTGATGCCGCTAATTCCAGTATAAAGCAACAGAGAATTGGAGTCAAAGGATTGGGATAAAAAAACCTCCTGGCAGTGGCATATTTTCCTCAAGGGGTTGCCCCCTCAGTATCGTCTGCGCTGAGGCGTTTCACTTCCGTGTTCGGGATGGGAACGGGTGGTGCCACCTCGCTCTAACCACCAGGAGGTTTTATCCGGCAGCAGATGAAAAATTGTTAAGGTCAGTAGTAATAATAACACAGCTCCGCGGTGTTTGCAAGCGGTTTGCCGCCTGATTTGAAACAGCCGGGGCGGAAACCCTGCTCCCCCTATCTGTTAGGAAAAGTTGAAAAGTGAACTGCTGTAAAATTCAAAAGTGAACTCCTG
>CAZTMR010000037.1:0-13633 GCA_964615345.1 uncultured Dehalococcoidaceae bacterium
GAAACCAGCGTGATGTGCGCGGACGAGGTATGCCTCTTTTCCCCCGTGAGCAGGTTCTCCGTTTCCGCCCGTACCCCCACCTCCATTGAGCTTCTCCCCACCAGGTTCAGCCCCGCCGTCACCGTCACCAGATCGCCCACGTACACCGGGTGGTGGAACTCCAGACGGTCGATTGTCGCCGTCACCACGTTCGTCTGGGCGTGTCGGTAGGCCACCACCCCGGCGGCCGTATCCATCAGCTTCATGATGACGCCGCCGTGCACGTTCCCGGCGATGTTCACGTCCTGGGGCGTCATCACCTGCGCCATCACCACGCTGCTCTCGCTGACCCTCTTTCCTTCCATTCCGCTTTCCCCTTTCCCTGAAGCTGAGCCTGCCCGTGTTCTTCGCCCCTGCGGTGACAAAAACGCGCCTGATGAGTACGGGAGGTTCCTGCTGACTGGCGGGAGCGCATGGGAGTCGAACCCACCGAAGGCACTTCTAATGCCCCCCAACGGATTTGAAGTCCGCGGAGCCCACCGGGACTCATCCGCTCCCCCGTTCGTATCTTCAGTATAACGTACCCCCCGCCGGGGTTCAATCGGCCCCCGCGGTTACGCCTCCGCGGAGGAAACTTCTTCCTCCGCCCCGGCCTTCTTCCGGTAGACCAGCCGCGCCAGCCAGATACTCATCTCGTAAAGCACAATCAGCGGCACCGCCACCAGACTCTGGTTTATCGGGTCGAAGGTCGGCGTAATCATCGCTGCCAGGATAAAGGCGAAGATGATTGCCGTGCGCCGCCGGCTCGCCAGCCACTCCGGCCGGACGATGCCCATCCGGGCGAGAAAGCTGGTTATCACCGGCATCTCGAAAACCAGCCCTATCGCCAGCAGCAGCCGGGTTACCAAAGCCACGTAATTGCCCACTCTGATTTCCGGCGCGGCGATACTGGCGCCGAAGCTCATCAGGAACTTGGTGGCTGGTGGAACCAGCACGAAGTAGCCGAACAAAACACCCCCCAGAAACATCAGCGCTATCCACGGCAGTATCAGGTAAACGTACTTTTTCTCCCGCGGTGTCAGCGCCGGCGAGACGAACAGTATTCCCTGCAGCACCAGGTAGGGCATGGCCAGCGCCACGCCGGCGGCCAGAGACACCTTCATGATGGTGCCTATCATCTCCGTCATCTCGATGTATATCAGGTTGATGCCCTCGGCGGGCAGCTTCAGAAAATAGAAAATCCAGTCGTAAAAGAAAAAAGCGATGACGGAGGTAATGGCAACCGCGATTACGCTTCTGACTAGCCGTTTACGCAGTTCCAGCAGGTGACTGAGGACGGTCGATTTTTCTTCACTCATCTTTCGGCTGGGCTGGCTTGTTATCCCGCACCCGGCCCGGCGCCTCTTTCTCTGGCTTCGCCTCTCGCTCCCGGCCCGGCGTGGATGGGGTGGTTTCCTCTTTGCTCTTGATGTTCTCGGTATCTATTTCCCGGGTTATCTGGGAAGTCAGGTCATTGGTCTGCTTTTTCAGCGCGTTTACCGTTTTCCCCAGGGTCCGGGCAATCTCCGGCAGTCTTTTCGGCCCCCAGATAAGCAGCGCCACGATGAGTATCAGGACTATCTCCCCGCCGCCGATGCCGAAAAAATTCATTCTCTACCTCTTTGTGCCACATCGCTGCCGGTCTCTGCCACCGGAAACCCCCCGCTATCCCCAGATAACGGGACGTTGCCGGCTGTCACCCTGCTCAGCCCCGGTCCGTGTTCTTGTCCTCCGGCTTGGCCGCGCTTTCCTTTTCCTCCCCCTCGTCCTCTTCGCCCTGCTGCCCCTTCTTGAAAGCGCGGATGCCCTTGCCGATGGCGCCGCCCACCTGCGGCAGCTTGCCCACGCCGAAGACGATGAGAATGATAATCAGGATGAGCGCTATCTCCCAGGGTCCGATGCGAAATGGCATATTCGCCTCCTCTTTAAATACTGAGACTCTACCTTAAACCTCAATCGTACTGGCTGTAACCATCCGTTCCTCGCCGGAAAAAACGGACAGGCGGTCGCCGCGCGCGTAACCGATTACGCTGATGCCCAGCTCCTTGCCCAGGGTGATGGCGCGCTCCGTGGGTGACCCCCTCGATACCACCACCGGCGTCTCCATCCGGGCCGCCTTGAGCAGCATCTCGGAAGAGACGCGTCCCGTCGTCAGCAGTATGCCGTCCCGGGTGGATATCTTTCTCATCAGGCACTCGCCTGTTATCTTGTCCAGCGTGTTGTGCCGGCCGATGTCCTCGGCCATGACCAGTATCTGCTTCCGGTCGCACAGGGCGGACGAATGTATCCCCCCGCCCGCCTGGAACAGGCTCTGCCGCCGGTACAGCGCCTTCATCAGCGCCAGCACTTCTCCCGGCGTTACCCTTAAGTCGGACGCCACGGAAGACACCGGCTTTGCCGCGCCGGTGACGCTGCCGCACCCGGAAGCCAGGGTCCGGCGCGGCGGCTCTCTGTAACCGGTGCTCGTTAGCCTGACATCGGCTATCGGCTCGTCTTCGCACACTCGCAGGCTGGCCACCTCGCTCATATCGGAGATTGTCCCCTCCGTGTACAGGAAACCCAGGACCAGGTGGGTTAACCTGGCCGGCGTGCAGAGAAGCGTGACCGTTTCCCGCCCGTTGATAAAAACGGTCAGTGCCATCTCCCCGGGCACGGAAACCGTTTCCCGCCGCCGCTCTTTACCGGAAAAGAAATCGCAGCTTACTCTGGGAGTGGTGCCGTTCGCCTGCCGGTCTGTAGCCATTGCTTCCACGCTCTTTGTATTCCCTGGCTCAATCGTTGCGTGCCGCTTACCATTATACTCCGGACTGGTTTTCCTGTCTAATTTTCGGGAGACTGCCCTCCGGTTTCGCCCGCCGCTGATATCTCGTTTCATCGCGCCAACCAGCTTCATTTTCAGTTTACATATATTACCGCCTGTGTTATAATTTCTTGTCAAAGGCAGATAACATTAAAGAGGTTAAAGAGGTGTAGTTTGGACAAGGCAAGTAAGGCCGAAATCATCGGCAATTATCAGTCGCGTGAAGGAGACACCGGCTCCACCGAGGTCCAGGTGGCGCTGCTGACCGAGCGGATAAAACAGCTGACCGCCCATATGGCGGAAAACCGTCATGACTTCCACACCCAGCGCGGTTTGCTCAAACTGGTCGGGAAACGGCGCCGGTTGCTCAACTACCTGCATCGGGAAGACGTCAGGCGTTACAACTCGCTGATTAAGAGTCTCGGCCTGCGCAAATAGCGGCGGGACAGTAATATTTGAGGAAAAAGAGGCTATAGAACAAAATGAAATCCTTTGAGTGTATTGTGGGTGGCCGGACGCTTATCCTGGAAACGGGGAAGCTCGCCGGACAGGCGAGCGGAGCGGTAACCATCCGTTACGGAGACACCGTGGTGCTGGTCACGGCCGGGGTTGCTGAACAGCCCCGGGAAGGAGTGGACTTTCTCCCCCTGACCATTGATTACGAGGAGAGACTTTATGCCGCCGGCAAGATACCGGGCGGTTTTATCCGCCGGGAAGGCAGACCCAGCGAGCAGGCCGTTCTGGCCTGCCGCCTGACGGACCGGCCCATCCGCCCCCTTATCCCCAAGACCTGGCGCCGGGATATCCAGCTGATTGCCACCGTGCTTTCCGCGGACCAGGAAAATGACCCGGACACGCTGGCGCTTATCGGCGCCTCGGCGGCGCTTTCCATCTCGGAAGTGCCCTTTGACGGGCCAATTGCCGCCGTCCACGTCGGCTATATTAACGGGGAACTGGTGCTGAATCCTTCGCTGCCGCAGATGGAATACAGCCAGCTTGACCTCGTCGTCGCCAGCACCCGGGAAGCCATCGTTATGCTGGAAGCCGGCGTCAAGGAGCTCACGGAAGACCTGATTCCGCAGGCCATCAGGTTCGCGCACGAAGCCAATCAGGAAATTATCCGTGCCCAGGAAGAGCTGAGGCAGTCCTGTGGCAAACAGAAACTGGAAGCTCCCCAGCCGGCGGTGAACGCGGAGCTCGTGGAGGCGGTCGGTTCGGCGGTGGGAGACCGGCTGGCGTCCGCCCTGGCCGTAACCGATAAATCGGTGCGGGAACAGACCCTCTCCGGGTTGAAACGGGAAATCGTGGCTGCCCTGGAAGAGACCTTTGACACGGAAGAAATCAAATCCGCCTTTGAGACCAGGGCAAAAGCGGAGATGAGAAACAGCCTTCTTAAAGGCCGGCGCCTGAACGGCCGCGGCCTCACTGAGGTACGCCCCATCAGCTGTGAGGTAGGGGTCCTGCCCCGCACCCACGGCTCGGCGCTCTTCACCCGCGGTGAAACTCAGGTGCTGACCATCACCACCCTCGGCTCCACCCGGCAGGAACAGCCGCTTGACGGTCTGGGCATAGAAGAGAGCAAGCGCTTTATCCACCACTATAACTTCCCCCCCTTCTCCAGCGGCGAGGTAAAACGCCTCGGCTCCACCAGCCGCCGGGAAATCGGCCACGGCGCGCTGGCGGAAAGGGCCCTGCTGCCGGTGCTGCCCAAAGACGAGGACTTCCCTTACACTATCCGTCTCGTCTCTGAGGTGCTGAGCTCCAGCGGCAGCACTTCTATGGCCAGCGTTTGTGCCGGCAGCATGTCGCTTATGGACGCCGGCATACCCCTGAAAGGAGCCGTCAGCGGCATCGCTATGGGACTGGTAACCGGAGAAAACGGCGAATACGTCGTGCTGACCGATATCGAGGGACTGGAAGACGCCTTTGGCGATATGGACTTCAAGGTCGCCGGTACCACTGAGGGCCTCACGGCGATACAGATGGACATCAAGCTGAAAGGGGTCAGCCTGGAAATTATCGAAAAGATAATCGAGCAAAGCAAGGAAGCCCGCTCGTTCATCATGGGCAAAATGGAAGAGACCATTTCCGCCAGCCGCCCCCAGGTCAGCCGCTACGCGCCGCGTATGCACAAGATAAGCATTGACCCGGATAAAATCGGTGCTGTCATCGGCAGCGGCGGCAAAACGATAAGGTCGATTACCGAAGAGACCGGGACCACCATTGACGTACAGAATGACGGCACGGTCGTCATCGGCGCCACGGATGAAGAAGCGGCGAAGAAGGCCATCGGGATAATCGAAAGCCTCACCAAAGATATCGAAATCGGCAGCGTCTACACCGGCAAGGTGACCCGCCTGTTGAGCTTCGGCGCTTTCGTGGAAATCCTTCCCGGCAAAGAAGGGATGGTGCACATCAGCGAGCTGGCCAATTACCGCGTGCCCACCATCGAAGACGAGGTCTCCGTCGGCGACGAGATAACCGTGATGGTCATCAAGAATGAAGACGGCAAAATAGGCCTCTCCAGGAAAGCCGTCTTTGAAAAAGAGCCAAGGTCGGCAGCGGGAGAGTCCGGCCGTCCCCGTTCCGGTGGTTATCCGCCGTATCGTTCTTCCGGGGACCGGCCGCGCCGCTCTGACAGCGGCGGACAGCGCCGTTATGACAAAAGACCGCCTTTCCGCGGCCGCTGATTCTCGCTGTTTTCCCGGAGCAAAGAAGGTTTTGTTGTGGAACCGATAAAGATAGTTGTCCACGGTGCTTCCGGAAAAGTGGGGCAGGAGGTGGTCCGCGCCGTCTGCCGGGAGCCTGACCTGAGGCTCGTCGGCGCGGTGGACCTCGAGCCTGCCGCGGACGCCCTGCCCCTCCCTGACGGCTCCGGAGAGGTGCCTTTCTCCGGTAGCCTGGAAGACGTCCTGGAGCGGGGCCGCCCCGATGTGATGGTGGACTTCACCATCGCCGCGGCCACGCTGCCGGCGGTGCGTGCCGCCGCTGCCCGGCGGGTGAATATGGTCATCGGCACCACCGGCCTGTCTGAAGGTGACCTCGCTGAAATTGAAAAACTGGCCCGGGACGGGGATATCGGCGTCTTCGTCGCCCCCAATTTCGCCCTCGGCGCCGTGCTGATGATGCACCTGGCAAAGGTGGCCGCCCGGTACCTGGACTACGCGGAGATAATCGAACTCCACCATGACCGGAAAGTGGACGCCCCTTCCGGGACGGCCATCAAGACCGCCCGGGATATGGCCGCGGCACGGGGCAAGCCCTTTTTGCGCCCTCAGGAATCGCCGGGGACGGCGGAGAGCCGGGGAAAACAGTATGATGGCGTGCCCGTGCACAGCGTGCGGCTACCCGGACTGCTGGCGCACCAGGAGGTACTGCTGGGAGCGCCCGGCCAGACGCTGAGCATACGCCATGACACCATCAGCCGGGAATGCTTTATGCCCGGCGTGCTCCTTGCCGTCCGCGCGATAGTCAGGCGCAAAGGCCTTACCCTGGGCCTGGAAAAACTTCTGGAGCTGTGAGCAAAAGGTGAAGACATATAACGTAGCCATCGTCGGCGCCACCGGGCTGGTAGGACAGGAGTTTATCCGCATACTGACACAGCGCCAGTTTCCGGTAAACTCCCTCCGCCTCTTCGCCTCGGACCGTTCCGCGGGCCGGAAACTGCGGGTAAACCAACGGGAAGTGGAAGTGGAAGAGACCACGGTGGACTCCTTTGAAGGCATTGACATCGCCCTCTTTTCCGCCGGAGCTGAAATCAGCCGCCACTTTTCCCCCGTTGCCGCGCGGGCGGGTGCCGTGGTGGTCGATAACAGCTCCGCCTTCCGCCAGGACCCGGCCGTGCCCCTGGTGGTGCCGGAAGTCAACCCGGGAGATATTAAGAAACACCGGGGCATTATCGCCAACCCTAACTGCTCCACCATCCAGATGGTGGTGGCGCTGTATCCTTTACATAAAGTTAACCCCATCAAGCGTATCGTCGTCAGCACCTATCAGGCGGTCTCCGGCACCGGCTCCGCCGCCGTGGAAGAGCTTAAAACGCAGGCGAAGCAGGTGCTGGACGGGCAGGACGTCATCCCCCACGTTTATCCCCACCAGATTGCTTTCAACCTCCTGCCGGAGATAGACGTCTTTCTGGATGACGGCTATACCAGGGAAGAATGGAAGATGGTCAACGAGACCCGCAAGATAATGCACGCGGAAGACATCGCCATCTCCGCCACCTGCGTGCGGGTGCCCGTATTCACCGGCCACAGTGAGGCAGTCAGTCTGGAATTCGCCTCTCCGATGTTGCCGGAAGAGGCGCAGCAGTTGCTCATCGAGGCGCCCGGCGTCCGCATCCTGGACGATACCGCCATCAGCCTCTATCCTCAGCCCTGGTCGGCCGCCGGCACCGACGAGGTTTTCGTCGGCCGTATCCGCCGGGATGCTTCTCATCCCATCGGCCTGGTGATGTGGATCGTTGCCGATAACCTGCGCAAAGGCGCCGCCCTGAACACGGTGCAGATTGCCGAAGAAATAGTCCGGCATGATTGGATTAAGCCGGGAGGTGCAGGCAAATGAAACCACTGGGAAGATTGCTGACCGCCATGGTAACCCCCTTCGATGAAAAAGGAGAGGTAGATTACGCCCGGGCCAACCAGCTGGCCCGCGCCCTGCTCGATTCGGGGACGGACGGGCTGCTGATAGCGGGGACCACCGGGGAATCTCCCACTCTCCTGCGTGAAGAAGAACTGAAGCTGTTCGCCGGCATAAAAGAAGCCGTGGGAGACCGCGCTCCGGTCATCGCCGGCACCGGCAGCAATAGCACCGCGGAAGCCGTGGCCGCCACTCGGGAAGCGGAAAAAATCGGCGTTGACGCCTGCCTGCTCGTCGTGCCCTACTATAACAAGCCCACCCAGGAAGGGCTCTACCAGCACTTCAAGACCATCGCCGAAAGCACCGGTCTGCGCTGCATCCTCTATAACGTCCCCTCCCGCACCGTGGTCAACCTGTCCGCGGAAACCACCATCCGGCTCAGCCAGATTGAAAACATCGTCGGGGTGAAAGAGGCCAGCGGCAATATGGACCAGGTTGCACAGATTATCAGCGGCGCCCGGGAAGGGTTTGTCGTCTGGAGCGGCAATGACTCGGACACGCTGCCCATCCTGGCCCTCGGCGGCTACGGTATCATCAGCGTCGCCTCCCAGCTGGTCGGCGTCCAGATAAAGCAGATGATAGACCGCTACGTCGGCGGTGATGCCGCGGAAGCCGCCCGTCTCCACCGCCACCTGCTGCCGCTGGTAAAAGCCCTCTTCGTCGTCGCCAACCCCATTCCGCTCAAATACGCGCTCAAACAGGTGGGGTTCGATGCAGGCGCGCCGCGCCTGCCGCTGGTGGAACCGGACGAGAAAACGGCCGCCTTCATCCGTGACACGCTGAAAGACTATCAGATAGACCTGCCGGTGTAGTCGCCGCTTCGGGTGCGGAGCTTATTTCTCCAGCTTCTTCCTGGCCGCCGCCAGCTTCTCCATGTACTCCTCGCGCCTGGGAGCAAATATTTCGATTGTCTGGCAGCCCTTGTCGGAAACATACGTGCCGTGCTCCTCGTAAGAGCCGTAGAGCACCACGTCCCCTTCTTTCAGAGGATACCGCTTGCCGTCGATTAGCTGATCGCACTCCCCGCCGGCGATTATCATGATTTGTTCGTGCTCGTGCTTGTGCTTGGGTACGCAGCCGTTGGGCGTCATGTTGGTGAAAATGGCCGTCATCCGTTCCGTGGACAAAATGTGGGAGGTTACCCCCGGCACCAGCTCCACCTCGGGGATATCCCGGTACCGGATTACCTTCTCCTTGAACTCTTCTTTCGTGGCGTAGGGTTCGTTTCTTTCCATTCTCTTGTCCTCCCTCCTTACCGGAGCTTGCTGCTTACTGCCAGAGCGGCGTCTTGAAAATGGTGTCTTCCCGCCGCATCCCCACCGAGATGATGCTGGCCGGGCAGCCGGTCAGCTCCTCCAGCCGGGACACGTACCGGCGGGCCGCCGGCGGCAGCCGGTCGAACTCACGCACCCCGCTGGTGGGCGCCATCCAGCCGGACATTTCTTCATACACCGGGCGGCAGCGCTCCAGAGCCGCCGCCGTCGCCGGGAAAGACTCTATCCTCCTCCCGTCCAGCTCGTAGCCGGTGCATATCCTCAGGGTGGCCAGGTTATCCAGGACATCCAGCCGGGTAATCGCGAGCTTGGTGTACCCGTTAACCCGGGTGCTGAACCGGGCGGCCACGGCATCGAACCACCCGCAGCGCCGCGCTCGGCCGGTAGTCGTGCCGTACTCCTGGGCTTGTTCCCGTATCAGGTCCCCGGTCTCGTCCAGCAGCTCGGTAGGCATCGGCCCGCTGCCCACGCGCGTGCAGTAGGCCTTGAAAACCCCCAGCACCTGGTTGAGGCGGGTCGGCGGCACCCCGGAACCCAGGCAGGCCCCTCCCGCTATCGGCGAAGAAGAAGTCGCGTACGGATAGGTGCCGAAGTCCGGATCGAGAAACGTCCCCTGGGCTCCTTCCAGCAGGACAACCTCCCCCCGGTCGATGGTATCAGCGATGACTTCCGTGGTCTCCCGGATATGCGGCGCCAGCCGCTCCCGGTACTCCATGTATTGATTGAAGATTTCTTCCTCGGATAGCGCCTCCGCCCCGTAGACCCCGGTCAGGAGCGCGTTCTTCTGCCGGAGAACGTGGTGCAGACGCTCCCGGAAAACCTCTTTCTCCAGCAGGTCTCCGGCGCGGATTCCCAGCCGCGCCGTTTTATCGGAAAACGCCGGACCTATCCCTTTGCGCGTCGTGCCTATCGCTTTGCCTCCCCGCGCCTCCTCCTCCAGCCCGTCGAGCAGCATGTGATAGGGCATCACCAGGTTCGCCCGGTCGCTGATGAAAAGCCGTGAGGTATTCACCCCCCTCTCTTTCAGCTGGTCCAGCTCTGAAATCAGTACCCCCGGGTTCATCACCACCCCGTTGCCGATGACGGCCGTGGCCCGGGTCGAAAAAATCCCCGCCGGCACCAGGTGCAGCTTGAACACGCCGAACCGGTTAGCCACGGTGTGCCCCGCGTTGTCGCCCCCGGAAAAGCGTACCACCATATTGGCTTCTTCTGCCAGCAGGTCGACTATTTTCCCCTTGCCCTCGTCTCCCCACTGCGCTCCGATAACTGCGATAACTGGCATTAGCCCCTCCCTGCGGTCAGCCGTTTTTAGTCTCCTGCCAGACGAAAATCATCCGCTGGCCGATGGTCACCACGCTCAGTAAAGACGTCACCCCCACCGCCGCCACCAGCGCGTGGTTGACCTGGTGCAGCAGCAGCCCCAGCGCCAGAATGATTACCCGCTCCCCCCGCGTCCCCACCCCCACCTTGCACTCCACTCCGGCGGCCTCCGCCCGGGCCCGGATATAGCTTACCGTCAGTGAACCGGCCAGGGCAACCCCCGTCAGCATGACGCCGGTCATTGATTGCTCCCCGGCGAACAGTATCAGCATACCCAGCAGCAGCAGCGCTTCGGTGAGACGGTCGAGAGTGGAATCCAGTATCCCGCCGAAGCGCGTCACCCGTCCGGTGCGGCGGGCCAGCGCCCCGTCCAGCATATCGAACAGTCCGGCAAAGAGCACCATCAGCCCCGCCGCCAGCAGGTGCTTCGCTATCACCAGCCCCGCCGCCGCCGCGAACAGGACAAACCCCGTCCATGTAACGCCGTTCGGCGTCAGCGGTGTCCTGGCCAGCAGCCATACCCCCGGCCGTGTTAACTGGTAGGCCGCCGCTTGGCGCATTTTGGCCGGCTTTGATGTTCGCGGCGCGTGTTCTCCCGGTGTAGGCCCTGTCGGACTGCTCTCCATAGCGGCTCTTTTTAACGGACCTGTTTCCTCCGTTTCTGCCTCTTATTTCCGCCCCCGGCGGGCGAGCACCGTCTCGTAAAAGTCCAGTATCCGCCGGGCTATCTGCTCCCAGTCATAGCTCAGCGCCTTCTGCCGCCCCTTTGCTCCCATTCTTTCCCGGAGCGGTTTATCATTTATCAGCGTGATCAGCGCCTCGGCTATTTTGGCCCCGTTTTTCGGCGGCACCAGCAGACCCTCGCTGCCGTGAGTCAGCACCCCGTTATAGCCCTGGATATCCGTAGCTATCAGCGGCCGCCCCGTTGCCATCGCTTCCAGCAGCACAATCCCGAAGCTCTCCCGGCCCGTTGCCGGAGTGCAGACTATGTCCGCCGTCCGGTAATACCTGGGCAGGTCGTGGTATCTGGCATAACCGATGAATACCACGTCTTCCAGTCCGTGCCGCCGTGCTATTTTCTGGTACTTGTTGCGTTGTCTGGTGCCCGGCCCCACCACTATCAGCCGTACCTCCGGTATTTTCGGCTTTATCTGCCGGTAAGCTTCCAGCAGGTAGTCCAGCCCCTTTCTTTTTTCCAGCCGCCCGATGAACAGGATATTCAGCTTCCCGTCGAGATATCCCTCGAACGGCGCCGCCTCCGGCGTAAATACTTTCGTGTCCACCCCGTTGGGGATGATGGTGTATTCCCCCGGAAAATGCCGGCTCACGTAGTTCAGCGCCGGCTCGGAAACGGCTATCTTGCCGTCCAGCCGCTCCCACCAGCTTTTCAGCAGCCGCTTACCCATCGGCGTGCCGAAACTGTACCACGGCTTGCCGCCGGAAGCGTGAAACGTGCCGATGTTCGGCGTTCGGGAAAGACGCAGCACTGTGGTGCAGAGCATCGGCATCAGCGGCTCGTGCAGGTGGCTGATATCGAACTTCTCCCGCTCCAGTACTGCTTTTATCCGGGAAGACAGCCACGGAGACAAAGTGATGCGGGCGATAGTGCCGCTCGCCGGTACTGACCTGGGCTTGCCTATCGGGATCAGCCGGTTGCCCAGCGCCGGAACGAACTTGGAGGCGGGGGCAATTATCTTGACTTCGTGGCCCAGCCGGGTAAACTCTTGCTCCAGGCAGGAGATGTGATTGCAGACGCCTCCGGGGTAGGCGAAGTCATAAGGGGAGACTAACGCTATCTTCATTGGATTGTAGCCTCAATCCTCTTGCGGAACTAGCCTGATGTTTTCGTTTTCCCGGCCGGCGGCGCTTGCTTGATAAACTCCTCTACCATGTTGTGGGCCTGGTCATCCGTGTACTGGACCGGCGGCGATTTCATGAAGTAGGAAGACGGTGCCACCAGCTCCCCGCTCAGCCCGCGGTCCAGTGCCAGCTTGCAGCACCGGATGGCATCGATGACCACCCCTGCTGAGTTGGGGCTATCCCATACCTCGAGCTTCAACTCCAGGTTCAGCGGTACGTCTCCAAACGTGCGCCCCTCCATCTTGATGTAGCAGAACTTGCGGTCCGTCAACCACGGCACGTAATCGCTGGGGCCCACGTAGATATCGTCCGGGTTCATCTTGTAATCTAGCTGTGAGGTGACCGAGTTGGTCTTGGAAATCTTCTTCGATTCCAGCCTGTCCCTCTCCAGCATATTGTAGAAATCGGTATTCCCGCCGAAGTTCATCTGGTAGGTACGCTCCAGCCGCACGCCGCGGTCCCGGAAAGTCCGCGTCAGTACCCGGTGCGTTATCGTCGCCCCTACCTGCGACTTGATGTCGTCGCCGATTACCGGCAGCCCCCTTTCGCTGAAACGCTTCTGCCAGTACTTCTCGCGGGCGATGAAGACGGGGATACAGTTAACCAGGCCGCAGCCCGCCGTCAGCACCTGCTCTATGTACCACTTGGTCGCTTCTTCACTGCCCACCGGCAGGTAGTTGATAACCACGTCCGTCTTGGTGTCCTTGAGAATTTTCACGATGTCCGCGGTCGGCCCCGGAGCTTTCTGGATTATCTGGGAGAGGTACTTCCCCAGCCCGTCGTGCGTCATCCCCCGCTGCACGGTGACCCCGCTCTGGGGCACGTCACTGAACTTGTAGGTGTTGTTTGGCGCCACGAAAATGGCCTCGGAAAGGTCTTTGCCCACCTTGTTCTTGTCAATGTCGAACGCCGCTACGAAATTGATATCACTGATATGGTATCCACCCAGATTGACGTGCATCAGCCCGGGAACAAACTCATCTGCCTTGGCGTCACGGTAGTATTGGACTCCCTGTACCAGTGACGAACTGCAGTTCCCCACCCCGATTATCGCGACGTTGATTTTACCCATGCCTTGGTCCTCCTCCTGTTATTTGTCGGATTGGTTGCTGGCATACCGGTATTCTGGTGGTAGATATTTTAGGAAGATGCCTCACGAACTATACCTTTTTATCCGCGAACTGTCAAGGCGCTGCTTTCTTTCCACTCGGCCCCCGGTGCCTCCCCGGCACACCCGGCTGCCGTTCCGTTACCGGAAGACTTTCTCCGGTTGCCACTGCCCCGTTTCCGGGTCATGTCTCAGCACGGCCAGAAAATGCCCGTCCTGAGTGTAAGCGCGGCAGCGCCTCTTTGTCTCCCCGCCCGCGTCGGCTTCTTCTCCTGCTTCCAGTGCCACCGCCACCCCGTTCCGTATTTTCCACGCCGTCTCGTCGCTCACCAGCACCGCTTGCCAGTGCTGCAGCACGCTGTCCACGGGGTGGAGAAAGTGTTGCCAGTACCCGTCCCGGAAGGCTTCTTCCAGCTGGAAAACGGAAACGGACCGGCTGATATGGAAAGGCCCGTAGCTGGTCCGCACCAGGCTCTTCAGGTGGGCGCCGCAGCCCAGCTCTTCTCCCACGTCGTGCGCCAGCGACCGTATATAGGTGCCTTTGCCGCATTCGGCTTCCACGGTAACCACCGGTGGCTGCCATCGGAGCAGGTCGAGCCGGTAGATAACGGCGGG
>CAZTMR010000038.1:0-13506 GCA_964615345.1 uncultured Dehalococcoidaceae bacterium
TAGTTTATCACGTTCAAATCGTGCCTGCACCATCAGAAAATCCACGGATCGGGGAAGACGCCCTGCTCTTGAAATCGCTTTACCGCTGCCTTTAGATTCCACCGTACCACCCTTCTCTTTGCCTGAGCGTGAGCTGGCCCCGGAAGGCGGGTTGATGAATAAAGGGATGAAACCCCGGGAGCGGCTGAAGACTGGGTCTTGAATCGCACCCGGTGGGCGTCCTTTCCCTCCGGCTCCGCGGCGTTTTCCCGGTTTGGCCGCCCTCCTGTTGCCTGCATGGTGATTGAGCCCTTTCTTAAGCGCTATTGCCGTAAAAAAACGTCGTTTCGGGCAGAAAAAGGCCTCTTAAACTATCCAGAGACTCTACCAACCATTATATCGTGCTGTTGTTCCATTCATCAGGAAGTTTGACATATCCCCCGATTCTTGCTATATTAACTAAATCACTACCACACCTTGGTGCGCGCAGGGAGAAGCGCGCTCGGCCGCTTAAACTTGACGTATAAGGGAGTAGACGTAGCATAGAATAGGCACTAAAGGACAGAGAGATTTCCACAACCGCGTCCGTGAATTAGCCGCCGAATTCCATCGCTCGAATCACTCTGAACTTTCCCCCTTGTTCACTGATTGTGGGACTTTCTGTGTCTTTGGCCGCCGACTCTGAGGAGGAAAATTGTCTGAAAACGGTAGTAAAATCTCTTGCCAGAACCTGTGGAAAGTGTTTGGCCCCAACCCGGAGTCTGTTAACGATGTCATAAAGCAGGGCTCCAGTAAGGAGCAAATCCTGGAAGAGACCGGCCACGTTATCGCGGTCAAGGACGTCTCGTTCAAAGTGCAGGAGAATGAGATATTCGTGGTGATGGGTCTCTCCGGGAGCGGTAAATCCACTCTCGTCCGCTGCATCAATCGGCTTATAGAGCCCACCTGGGGCCAGATTTACGTTGATGGCGTGGACATCGCCCATATGAACGGCGAACAGTTGAGAGAACTCCGCCGTCACAAACTGAGTATGGTGTTCCAGAACTTCGGTTTGTTGCCCCACCGTTCCGTGCTGGACAACGCGGCTTTTGGCCTGGAGGTCAGGGGAGAAGGCAGAAAAGAAAGGCACGCCAGGGCCATGGAGACCCTGGAAGTGGTGGGTTTGAAGGGATGGGAGAAAAACCATGTCCACGAACTTAGCGGCGGCATGCAGCAGCGTGTCGGCCTCGCCCGCGCCCTGGCTTCGGGAGCGGAAACGCTCCTTATGGACGAGGCTTTCAGCGCTCTCGACCCGCTTATTCGGCGTCAGATGCAGGACGAGTTCCTGAACCTGCACACCACGGTAAAACGGACCGTGATTTTCATCACCCATGACCTGGGAGAAGCGCTCAAGCTCGGTGACCGCATCGCCATTATGCGGGGAGGCGAGATTGTCCAGGTCGGCACTCCGGAAGAAATCGTCACCAAGCCGGCGGACGACTACGTCAGCGAGTTCGTCAAGGACATCCCGATGAGCAAAGTGCTCTCCGCGGAATCGATTATGGAGCAGCCCGCGACTGTAATCAAAATCGACCAGAGTATCGAAGACGCCATCGAAGCGATGAGCCTCAAGGACGGCGACTGGACCTTTATCATTGACGGGAACGGCAGAGTCAAAGGTACGTTGACTCTGGAGGAAGCCCGGGCTGCCGCGGAGAAAGGATTGACCCGGGCTGAGGAAGCGGTTAACGCGGAATTTGCCAGTACTTCGCCGGAGACCTCTCTGGAACAGTGCCTGAACCTGGTGACGGACGATAGTAATATTCCCATTGCCGTCCTGGATAAGGAACGCCGCTTGCTCGGTATGGTCACCCGGGCTGCCCTGTTTGAATCTATCCAGACGGACAGTACTGCCAATGGCAAACGGAATTGACCTCGCCGGCGTATCCGCTGGTCAATCATCCTGTTTTCCGCCCGGTTTTAGAAAGGTGAAGTAAAATGTTTGATTTTCCGGAACTGCTGATTATCGGCCGTGATATCCAGAAATGGATTGACGGCGTGGTGGACTGGGTAGTGATTAACTGGGACCCCTTTTTCTCGGCCATAAACACGGGAGTGCTGCGTATACTGGTCCCCTTTGAAAGCTTTCTCCAGTGGCTCCCCTGGTGGTTCGTCGTCATCATCGTTGGTATTATCGCCTGGCGCAAGGTAAGCGTCAGATTCGGCGTGATTGCTGCCGTGCTGCTTCTGGCCATAAGCTTTTTCGGGCTTCTGGACCTGGCCATGACCACCCTGGCCGTTGTTCTTACCGCGGCGTTACTCTGTGTCGTCATCGGTCTGCCTCTGGGCATCACTGCCGCCAGGAATGACCGTTTTGAGAGCATCCTCCGGCCGGTCCTGGATACCATGCAGACCATGCCCAGCTTTGTTTACCTCATCCCGGCGTTGATGCTCTTTGGCTTGGGTAAGACGCCGGCCGTGATGGCGACGATGATATACGCCATTCCGCCCATCATCCGTCTTACTAACCTGGGCGTCAGGCAGGTGGATTCCTCGGTGATTGAGGCGGGCATGGCTTCCGGTACCACCTCCTGGCAGCTGCTGCGCAAAATCCAGGTGCCGCTGGCCATGCCCACCATCCTGGCCGGGCTGAACCAGACCATTATGATGGCCCTGGCCATGGTCGTTATCGCCTCGATGATTGGCGCCAAGGGGCTGGGCGCGGAGGTCCTGAACGGCATCGCCCGTGTGGAAGTCGGCCGGGGCTTCCTGGGCGGCATCAGCATCGTTTTCCTGGCAGTCATCCTGGACCGCGTCAGTCAGGGGTTCGCTTCTCGCCCGCAGACCCGCTCCGGTTCCTGAGCAAAGGAAAACCGGCTCCGGCGGCGTTTTGTGTCGCCGGAGCTTTACCGGCCGCCTGACCTGAAAACAAAAGCTGAAAGGAGGTGAGAGGAAGCAATAAGAAATTTTATTCCTGTGCCTGTCACTGCCGGAAAAGGCGGTAAAAATAACGGAAAAATTTGGAGGTTACTTATTCATGAATAAAAAGCGCTTTATGGCGCATCGGCTGGCACCGCTCACCGCGCTGATTCTGGTCGCGGTGCTGGCCTTCGGCTTTGTTCTGGCCGGTTGTGCGCAACCGGAACCGGCCCCGGCGCCCGCACCGTCACCTTCTCCTGCGCCGTCTCCATCCCCCTCACCCACCCCGGCGCCGTCTCCTTCACCCACTCCCACGCCGACTCCTACTCCGACACCCGAAGAGCCGGAAGAGCCCGAGGAGAAACCCACCATCTATCTTGGCGATACTCAGTTCGAGTCTCTCTGGATTAACAACGCCATCGCCAAGTTCGTCATTGAGGAGGGCTACGGCTATCCGGTGGAGACCATTGAGATGACCACCCCCATCGCCCAGGTCTCTCTGGCCCGGGGTGACATTCATATCTGGATGGAGCTGTGGCAGCAGAACTTTATCGAGTGGTACAACGAAGCCATCGCCAACGGCGAAATCGAGAACCTGGGTATGACCTATGAAGGCGGCCCCCAGTTCTTCGTCATCCCCCAGTGGATGCACGAGGAATACGGTATAAACACCATCTTTGATATGAAAGACCACTGGGAGCTGGTTCCGGACCCGGAAGACTCGAGTAAAGGCCTCTTCATTAACTGCATCATCGGCTGGCAGTGCGCCGCCATCAACGAGGTCAAGCTGGAGGCTTATGGACTGACTGAGTACTACAATCTGTCCTCCCCGGGCAGTGGCGGCGCTATGGAAGCCGCTATGTCCGGTGCGATGAAGAAGGGCGATCCCGTCTTCGGTTACTACTGGGCGCCCACCGCGCTTATGGGGGCGTATGACTGGTATATCCTGGAAGAGCCGGAGTACGACCCTGAAATCTGGGAGAAAATTGATGCCGCCAAGGACGATACCGCTCTGCGACCTCTCGACGAGGCCTGTGCCTACGAGGTTCTGCCCGTGGATAAAGGCATCAACCCGGCTCTCCGTGATATGGCCCCTGAAGTCGTCACCATGCTCGAGAAAACGGTCGTCGGCCTGGATCCCATCAACGTCACCGCTGCCTGGTCCGTGGAAAACGACGTCCAGGACTACGAGCGGGCCGCCGTCTACTACCTGAACAACTATGAAGACCGGTGGTCAACCTGGGTCACCGACGAAGCCTACCAGAAGATAAAAGACGCTCTGGCCGCTCAATAGACCCGGAGAATCTCCGGAGCCCCCGGCAAAGCCCGGGGGCTCCGGCATTTCCCCTCCCCTCTGTAACTTCCTTCCCTCCGGGACCCGGCTCCGCCGCCGGAAAAACCTGGCTCTCTCCAGTCTCTTACCCATACCCGCCCTTTTTTCATTTTGCGCCTTTTCTGGTATACTTGGATAGGACAGGCTTGAGTGACATCGGTCCGTCCTGAGGTGAAAAAGTGAAACCTAATTGGAGACGTAATAGCTTGATCTACATCGCCGTGCTGCTGGCGGCGGTAGCCCTTTTCTCTTACCTGCTTCCTTCGGCCAATGAACCGGAAGAGGTGCCCCTGAGCGAGGTTATCGCTATGTCCCAGAGCAAGGAGATTGCTAAAATCGAAATCGAGGAAACGGAAATCCTCGTGACCACCGTTGGCGGCGAGGAACTGGTCACCTTCAAGGAAAGCGATACCAGCGTTTATGATATTGACGGCTTTGACCTTCAGGGAGTGGTGGTTGACATAAAAGGTTCAACCGGCATCAACTGGGGTAGTGTGCTCCTGAACTTTCTGCCCCTGGTAATCTTTGGCGGACTGCTTTTCTTTCTCTTTCGCCAGGCACGCGGCGCCAACAGTCAGGCGATGAGCTTCGGCCGCAGCCGGGCGCGCCTGTTCCCCGCCAACCGCCCCACGGTGACCTTTGATGACGTGGCCGGAGTGGAAGAAGCCAAAGAAGATTTGCGTGAAGTGGTCGATTTTCTGAAAGCGCGGGACAAATTTGAAAGCTTGGGGGCGCGTATCCCCAAAGGCGTTTTGCTCATCGGCCCTCCCGGCACCGGCAAAACCCTCATGGCCCGGGCCATCGCCGGGGAAGCGGACGTCCCCTTCTTTTCCATTAGCGGCAGCGAGTTCGTGGAGATGTTCGTCGGCGTCGGTGCTTCCCGTGTGCGTGACCTCTTCGAGCAGGCCAAGCGAAATTCCCCCTGTATCATGTTTATTGATGAGATTGACGCCGTCGGGCGTCAGCGCGGCGCCGGCCTCGGCGGCAGCCACGACGAGCGTGAGCAGACGCTGAACCAGATTCTGGTGGAGATGGACGGCTTTGATACCAGCACCAGCGTCATCGTTCTCGCCGCCACCAACCGACCGGACATACTGGACCCCGCCCTGCTCCGCCCCGGCCGGTTTGACCGGCGGGTGGTTCTGGACCGGCCGGACATCAACGGGCGCCTCGATATTCTCAAAGTCCACGTCGGCGGCAAACCGCTGGAAAAATCGGCTAACCTGGAAGTGCTGGCCAAAAGCACCGTCGGCTTCAGCGGCGCTGACCTGGCCAACCTGGTCAACGAGGCGGCCATCCTGGCCGCCCGGCGCGGGAAAAAGGCCATCGGCCTCAAGGAATTTGAAGAGTCCGTGGACCGGGTGCTGGCCGGACCGGAACGGAAAAGCCGCCGCATCAGCCCCCGGGAAAAGGAAATCACTGCCTATCATGAGGCGGGACACGCCCTGGTTGCCCGCATGCTGCCCAATGCTGACCCGGTGCACAAGGTCTCCATCGTGGCGCGCGGCATGTCTCTCGGCCACACCCGCCAGCTACCCATCGAAGACCGCTATCTGATGACCCGCGCCCAGTTCAAAGACATGCTGGCCACCCTTCTCGGCGGTCAGATGGCGGAAGAGCTGACCTTCTCCGAGATAACCACCGGCGCCCAGAGCGATATCGAGCAGGCCACCAAGCTCGCCCGGGCCATGGTTACCACCTACGGGATGAGCGATAAACTGGGCCCGCGCACTTTTGGACACCGGGAAGAAATGGTCTTTCTGGGCCGGGAAATCTCCGAGCAAAGAGACTACAGTGACAAAATCGCCGAGCAGATAGACGATGAAGTTCTCCGTCTCATCCGGGAAGCGCACGAGGTGGCTCGCCGGGTCATCACCGAAAACAAGACCAGGCTGGAACTTATGGCCCGGAAACTGATAACCCAGGAAACCCTGGAAGGCAAAGACCTGGAAGCCATCTTCAGCGAGAAAAAACCGCGGCGCTCCCGGAAGAAGAAGCCGGTGACTACCACACCGGTGCCGATTGAGCCCGAGGCGGAAAAAGAGAAGGAAGTCAAACCCGGCAAGCCTTCCACCGTCCCCCGCCTTATCCCCGGCCAGACCCCGGCTGACTAGCCGCAGCCGGACTATTTCTCCCGGATAAGGATATAATCGGCCAGAGCTTCCATCACCGCCCGGCTGCTGTTCTCCGGCAGCTCTTTCAGGTTCTGCCGCGCTTGGTCGCAGTAATCGGAAGCAATCCGGTAGCACTCGTCGGCGATTGATGAACTGCGCACCATATCTATCGCCCGCGCGATGTTTCGCTCCCGGTCTCTCCCCTTGAACAACTCCTTTACCGGGTTATCCTCCGGATAGCGCTCCATAAGCAGCATCGCGGGCAGCGTAAGCGTCCCGTGGGCCAGGTCCGAACCCACCGGCTTGCCCAGCGTCTCTTCGTCACTGATGAAGTCCAGGATATCATCCACCACCTGGAAAGCGATACCCAGATTATACCCGTACTCTTTCAACTTCCTGACCGCAGTCTCCGGGGCCTCGCTCAGGATGCTTCCGGATTCCGTGGACAGGGAAAACAGGGAAGCGGTCTTGCCGGAAATGCGCTGAAAATAGTTTTCCCGGTTCTGGTTTGTCTGGAAAGCTCCCAGGAGTTGGCTGAGCTCTCCTCCGGAGATGACCGCCAGCGTCTGGGAAAAAAGCTTGATTACCCGCGGGCTCTGCGTATCGGAAACGGCCTCGCCCGCTTTGGCGAAAAGGTAGTCTCCCAGCAGGACGGCGGTCTCCTCACCCCATATCTTGTAGATAGTCGCCTGCCCGCGCCGTACGTTTGACTTGTCGATTGCGTCGTCGTGCACCAGCGTCGCCGTGTGCATCAGTTCCACCGAGGCCGCCATCGCCAGCAGGTATTCCAGGTTATACCGGTAGAACTTGCCGGAAAGCAGTGTCAGCGCCGGCCGTATCCCCTTGCCGCTGCTCCTGACCACATACCCCAGTTGCTCGGAAAGCCAGTCGAAGTCTACCTGGCTGATGGCGCTGATGCGCTCTTTTACTTTATCCAGGTCGTCCCGTATCAGGGAATAAAGCTCTTCCAGCTCCAGAGACCTTTTCTTCCGGTCACCCATAGGTTTTCCCCAGTCGCTTCGTTTCTTCCTCCACCAGGCTGTCGTCCAGCTTGGAAAACAGCGGCTGCGGTTCCCGTAGCTTCTGCCCCGGCGGCGGCGGCTCTGCCTGCCAGCCGTGCGCCTCCACGCTATCGGTAAACCCGAGCATTTCATGGAGCTTTGTGGAACTGAATGGCAGAAACGGGTAAAGCATCGTCCTCAGGTGGCAGATTGTCTCTATGGCCGCGCAAAGCGTTTTTGCCGCCCCGTCCCGGCTCTCCTTGATTGCCTTCCACGGCGCTTTATCGTCCAGATAGCGGTTGGCTTCGTGGGCCAGCCCCATCGCCTCCGTTATCGCCTGCTTGAAATGGCATCTGTAGAGGAGCTTGTCGACCGATGCCAGCGTCTCACCGGCGGTTTTTATCAGTGCCCGGTCCCGGGCGTCGTATTCTCCCGCCTCCGGCACAGCCCCGCCGTAGTTGCGGTAGGTGAAAGTGAGTACCCGGTGCACCAGGTTGCCGTAGGTTGCCACCAGCTCGTCGTTATTCCGGCGCACGAACTCGCGCCAGGAAAAATCAGTATCCGTCGTCTCTGGCATGTTTATGGAAAGCAGGTAACGCAGCGGGTCGGGTTCGTACCGCTCCAGATAATCGAGCAGCCACACCGCCCAGTTGGCACTCGTGGAAAGCTTCCTCCCCTCGATGGTCAGAAACTCGTTGGCCGGTACGTCGTAGGGCAGGTTGAGATCATGCCCGTAGCCCATCAGTATCGCCGGCCAGATGAGCGTGTGAAAGGGTATGTTGTCTTTGCCGATGAAATAGTAGCTTTTCGCTCCGCTGTCCTGCCAGAAATCGCGCCACTTCTCCGGGTTGCCGCTGGACCTGGCCCACTCTATCGCCGCGGAAAAATAGCCGATGACCGCCTCGAACCAGACGTAAATGCGTTTATCTTCGTATCCTTTTACCGGCACCGCTATTCCCCAACCTATGTCCCGCGTTATTGCCCGGTCCCTCAGTCCCTCCTCCAGATAACGGGTGGAAAAGTTGAGCACGTTGGTTCGCCAGTGCTCTTGCCGGTTTATCCACTTCAGCAGCCGGTCGTTAAAAGCGGACAGTTTCAGAAAAAAATGCTCTGAATCTTTGAAAACAGGCGTGGTGCCGCATATCTTACAGTGCGGGTGAATCAGTTCTACCGGGTTCAATGGCTTGCCGCAGGTCTCGCACTGGTCTCCCCGTGCCCCCGCCGAAGCGCAGAACGGGCATTCCCCCCCGATGTAGCGGTCGGCGAGAAAACGCTGGCAATGCGGACAGTACGGCTGTGAGACGGTATTGCGGTAGATATAGCCTTTCTCCAGAAGGGTGAGAAAAATGTCCTGGGAGACTTCGGCATGGTTGGCCGTGCCGGTCGTGGTAAACAGGTCATAGGAAATCCCGAACCTCCGCCAGGACTCCAGGAACTGCTCGTGGTAGCGAGATGCTATCTCCTCCGGCTGCTTCCCTTCCTGCTCTGCTTTGAGCGTAATGGGCGTGCCATGCTGGTCTGAACCGGATACCATCAGGACCTCGTTCCCCTTCACCCGGTGATAGCGGGCAAAAATATCCGGAGGCAGGTAAGCTCCGGCAATCTGTCCCAGGTGGAGCGGCCCGTTGGCGTAAGGCCAGGCCGTGCAAATAAATATTCTTTCGCTCATGAAACTCCCTTGCACCCGGAAGTTATTCCGTGAAAAAAGTCAGTATCGTTTCACCCTTTTCCTGCTTGTAACGGGCATAGTTCTTTTTCAGGCAGCACTCCACGCAGTAACGCGCGGTTTCCCCCTCCTCATCCTCCACGCCGTTCTTCTCGTTGATTGCCAGGTAACGTTCCGGGTGCGGTATGATGCGCTGACACTCGTCGCACCTGATGTCTCCCATTGATATTGAACCTCGGCGCATTTACTTCCTCCTCTCCAGACTTTGCATTGGGCCCGGTTCCGTCTCCCCGGGCTGGCCCAGCTCTAACCAGGCGCGGTACAGCTCTTTTCTTGACAGGCCGGTTTCCCCGGCTATCCGGGAAATCGCCTCTCTGGCGGTGGCTCCGGACAGATACAGGTGGTATAGCCGCTCTGCCACCGCTTCACTCATCTCCGGCCGCTCCGGCGTTCCCCTGCCTTCGATAACCAGCGTGAACTCCCCTTTGGGTACGCTGAAGTGCCGGATGGCCTGGCTCACCGTGCCGCGGAAGATTTCCTCATACCGCTTGGTAAGCTCGCGGCAGACCGCCACCCTGCGGTCTCCCAGGACCAGCTTTATATCCTCCAGCGCCGCCCGCAGGCGGTGCGGCGCTTCCAGAGCTATCAGACTGCCCGGTTCGCCGGCCGCTGATTCCAGTAGCCTTTTCCTGGCCGCCGCTTTGTGCGGCAGGAAGCCGATAAAGGTAAACCGGTCTGTGGGCAGACCGGAAACCGCCAGCGCCGTTACCACCGCGGAAGGGCCCGGCACCGGCA
Source organism: uncultured Dehalococcoidaceae bacterium (assembly GCA_964615345.1). Lineage (GTDB taxonomy): Bacteria > Chloroflexota > Dehalococcoidia > Dehalococcoidales > RBG-16-60-22 > JACZSH01. The sequence continues at coordinate 9,787 of CAZTMR010000038.1, forward strand.
CCACCTTTATCCCCCGCCGGCTGGCGGCATTGACCAGCGCGTAACCCGGGTCTGACAATCCGGGCGTACCTGCTTCAGATACCAGCGCCACGTCTTCCCCTTCCAGTCGTTGCAGTATGTATTCCAGCCTGCTCTGCTTGCTATGCTCGTAATAGCTGGTCATCGGGGTTTCGATTTCGTAGCGGCTCAGCAGCCGCTTCGTCTTGCGGGTATCCTCGGCGGCGATGAGCGCCGCTTCTCGCAATATCCTTATCGCGCGCAGGGAAATGTCTTCCAGGTTGCCGATAGGGGTAGCGACAATGTAAAGAACGCCCGTCATTCCACATTTTCCTTAACCGTGCACTATTATAACCCAGGCTACGCTCAACTGTCCATTCCGGCGTTTTTCACCGTCTCCACCCCTTCCCCCCTGACCGGCTGAAGAGGACGGGAAAGAAGGAGTTCACCTTGACTTTAACCCCCGCTTTTGCTATATTTTGTACTTAATAGAATGGAGTGAGAAATGACGAGACCTGATTTCAAGCAACTGCGCCCCAGCTATGGCTTTGACGAAGTAGCCATTGTCCCCGGTGACGTTACCATCAACCCCGAGCAGACCGATATCAGCCTGACTATAGCCGATTTTGTTTTCCCTCTTCCCATCGTAGCTTCGGCGATGGATGCCGTTACCGATATCGCCTTCGCTGTGGCGATGAGCCACATCGGCGGACTGGCCGTCCTCCACCTGGAAGGTGTCCAGGCCCGTTACGATAACCCGGCGGAAGTACTCGCGGAAATCGCCCGAACCCCGCAGGACAAAGTCACCTCCCTCCTGCAGAAGGTCTACTCTCAGCCCATCCGGGAAAACCTCATCGCAGACCGCGTGCAGGCAGTCAAGAAAGCGGGTGCGGTCTCTGCCGTCTCCGTCACCCCGGCCAATACCAAGGCCTTTGCTCCCCTCGTTGCCGAGGCGGGTGCCGATATCCTCTTCGTCCAGTCGACCGTCACCACCGCCCGGCACGTCTCCAAGAGTTATAAAGGGCTGGTCTTCTCTGAACTCTGTCATTCTCTGCCCATTCCGGTGGTCGTGGGCAACTGCGTCAGCCACAGCGCCTGCCTTGAGCTGATGGGAACGGGCGTCGCCGGCGTGCTGGTCGGCGTCGGGCCCGGCGCTGCCTGTACCACCCGCGCCGTCCTCGGCGTCGGCGTCCCTCAGGTCACGGCCACGATTGATTGCGCTGCTGCCCGTGACCGGTATTTCCGGGAGTCCGGACGCTACGTGCCCGTAATAACCGATGGCGGTTTCCGCAAAGGCGGAGACCTCTGCAAAGCCCTGGCCGCCGGCGCTGACGCCGTCATGCTGGGCTCTATCTTCGCCCAGGCCAAAGAAGCCCCCGGCCTGGGGTATCACTGGGGTATGGCCAACCCCCACCCCGCCCTGCCGCGGGGCACGCGGATAAAAGTGGGCACCACCGGCACTCTGGAGCAGATACTGTTCGGGCCGGCTTCGGTCACTGATGGCAGCCAGAATCTGGTCGGGGCCATCCGTACTGCTATGGGCGTCTGCGGCGCCACCACCATCAAGGAAATGCATGACGTGGAAATGATAGTCGCCCCTTCCATCGGTACCGAGGGGAAGTCCTGGCAGCTGTCTCAGGCCGGGCGTTAAAAAGGGAACCGGTTTTCCGGGATTCGGAGCTCTTCCTCTTCTCCTTCTTCCTCCTCCTCTTCCCGTTCCTCGCTGTCTATCTCACCGCTGGCCTCTCCCCGCAGCCGTGGAATCGGCTCTCCCATCTCCCCCGGCTGCCGCGGCGGAAACTGGGTCTGGTCTATCGTCTCCCGCCCCTGCCTAACTCCGCCGCCCATCACCACGCCCACCACTCCCGCCTTCCATAGAGCCACCAGCTCCGCGCCGGTTATTTCTGACCGGACAGACACCAGCAGTGGTTTTCTCAGCAGCTCCCCGAAGCGGGCGTAACGCATCAGTTGCTGCCAGGTAAGCGGGGTCTCCGTCTCCTCTTTCCCGCTGATCAACACCGCGTCCACCGGCAGCCGGTTGACCGCCCTGATCATTCCCTCGCTTATGGCGGAATCCACCTCCAGCAGGCGTCCGGTATCACTTCCCCCCACCGCGGAAAAATCACCGTCCGCCGGAAAGACGATGAAGTCAACTCCGGCTTCCGCCTCCTTCGCCCTCCCGCCGCCGCCTTCCCGCCTTATTCCCCGGGGAACCCCCGTTGTCTCTTTCCCCGCTCCGGTATCGGCTCCCGGCCGGTTGATTATTATGCCGTCGGTACCGCGGGTATCCTCGCCCCGCCGGCGGGTGCTTTCCGCTTTGCTCACGCTGGCTATCAGCAGCATCTTTAGCTTGGGGGACGCCGCTCGCCGGGCCTGAAATCCCAGCGGGGATGATGTCCCTTTCATTACCTGGTTTAACCTGTCGATTAGTCTGCTCATTACTTGACTCCGTTGCTTTGATAAGGTGGATTACCCCCGCGGTCGGCGCTGGCCGCCAGTACAGTATAGCACAGAAGACGTATCCGGGGTCGTTCTCCTTTTGCTCAATTCCGTGGAAACTGCTATAATCCTCGGCAAATGACAGTCCAGGAAGAATCAATACGGACCCTGGCCTACTTCTCCCGCCTCACTCCGGAACAGCTTGCCGCCGTGAAAAAGCTCGTTTTTGAAAAAAAGGTGGCCGCGGGCGGAATTATTCTCTTTGAGGGAGAGCCGGCTGAGGCGCTTTACTTCGTTATCTCCGGGGTGGTCAAGGTTTTCAAAACCTCGCCCGACGGTAAGGAGCAGATTCTCTACCTGGTCAGCCCCGGCGATTCTTTTAATGATATCCCCGTTTTCAGCGGCGGTGCCAATCTGGCTACTGCTGAGGCGATGAGTCCGGTGGCCCTCTACGGGATACAGAAGGCTGACCTGGAGGCTGCCGCCAGGGATTATCCGCAGTTGCCCTTGAATATCATCCAGGTCCTTTCCGGGAAAATGCGCCACCTGGTAACGCTGGTGGAAGACCTCTCCTTCCGCCACGTTACCGGCCGGGTAGCCAGAATACTGCTTGAATACGCTGTGGATGGCGGCGCCCAGCGCCCCAGGCTTACCCAGCAGGAAATGGCCGCTATGGCCGGCACCGCCCGGGAGGTTATCGGCCGCGCCTTGAAATCTCTGGAAAGAGACGGCTTGGTCAGAATGGAACGGCACCGCATTGTGGTTACGGATAAGAAATCGCTGGAGGAAACCGCCGGACTGGCCGGCTGAGACAAAAGTCGCAGACAGGCGCAGAAGGGTGGTTTTAATATAAAAACGCGGAGACGGATGGACATGGTTGAAATGCCGGAGATAGACGCCGGAAAATGTAACGGCTGCGGGCTTTGTGTGGAAGCCTGCAGTTGTGGTGCGGTGGTTATGGCCGGAGACCGTGCCGTCATTATTGAAACCAATCTTTGCGGCTGGTGCGCCCTCTGCGAGGTGGTCTGTCCCACCGGCGCCATCCGCTGCGCCTACGAAATAGTTATCGATGAAACTACGGAAAGAAGCTGACCGGTAATACCCGCTTTCTCCTTCCCCGGAAATTCTTCGTGCTTCTGTTTATCGGTTCTCTTGTCTTTTTCACCTGCATATAGCCCGTGCCGGAAAAAGGCGCTGATAATTACTATTGACGCGGATTACAGACTGTTTTAGCCCATCTTTACCAAAATTTGTACCGAAGCGGTTTATTTTACGTCTCTTCAG
>CAZTMR010000039.1:0-12928 GCA_964615345.1 uncultured Dehalococcoidaceae bacterium
TGAAGAGACGTAAAATAAACCGCTTCGGTACAAATTTTGGTAAAGATGGGATAGGGTTCGAACCCAGCCCGAAGTGGGTGCGGGTGCTGTTCAACGGCGAGTTTATCGCCGACAGCAAGCGTGCCTGCCTCTTGCTCCCGGGCGGCCCCCCTTACTACTACTTTCCCCGGGAAGACGTCCGGATGGACCTGCTGGAGCCGACCGGCCACCGCCGGGAGATTCCGCTCCTGGGAGAGGCTTCTTTCTGGACGGTAAAAGCGGGCGAACGGACGGCGCCGAACGCCGCCTGGACCTATCCGCAACCGGTATCCGAAGCGATTGACCTGAGCGGCTACGTTACCTTCGACTGGAACGAGATGGACGCCTGGTTTGAGGAAAACGAAGAGGTCTACGTCCATCCTCACGACCCGCACAAGCGCATTGATGTTTTGCAGAGCACCCGTCACGTGCGGGTGGTAGTGCTGGGTGAGACGGTAGCGGAGACGCGTAGCCCGGTGCTGCTGTTCGAGACGGGGCTGCCGACGCGGTACTACTTTCCGAGGCTCGATGTGCGCCAGGACTTGCTCGCGGAGAGCGACAAGGTGACCTACTGCGCCTACAAGGGTAAAGCTCGGTACTACTCGGTGAAGGCGGGTGATGGCGTGAAGAAGGATATCGCCTGGTACTATTCATACCCCGGAATGGAGGCGCTGCCGGTCAGGGGGCGGATCGCCTTTTTTAACGAGCGCGTGGATGCGCTTTACGTAGACGGTGAGCGGCAGGAGAAACCGCAGACGCCGTGGTCCTGAGTCCGAAAAGGCCGTGGAGCGCGGTGTACGGGGCAGCAAGGCGGCCGAAAACCGGTCTCTTTTTGTGCTGACAGCCCTGGTATGTTAGCCTTGATTCTATGGTCGAGGATACAGCGGGAACGCCGTCTTTCCGCCGGGGCGGGCGGGTAACGCCGGCGGCCACCGCATAGCCGTTTCCCAGGCCGTCCCGCCAGCGGTGACGCCGTCTACCCCGTTGGCGGCAGAGATGGAGACCTTCAAATTTGACGAAAAGGAGAACCGGAGATGTTTGAGAAAATACTGGTATGCCTGGACGGGTCAGAAAACGCGGAGCAAATTCTCCCCTATGCCACGGAAGAGGCTCTCCGCTTTCACAGCCAGGTGATACTGCTGCACGTGGTCCCCGAGCCGGTGGTAATTACTCCCGGGGTACCCGGCACCACCGGAGTGCCGGTGGAAACTCCGGGAATGCTGGAACAGATGCAGAAAGAGCAGAGTGAGTCAGCGGATTACCTGGAGCGGATGGCAAACCGCCTGCGGGAGAAAGGTCTGAAGGTGGAGCCCGCCGTCTTGCAGGGAACTGCCGGTGACGTTATCGTTAAATACGCCGGTGAAAATGACATCGGGCTGATTGCCATTGCCACCCACGGCCGGAGTGGCCTGGGGCGAGCCGTATTCGGCAGCGTGGCGGACTATGTCCTGCGTAATTCAGGGCTGCCCATCCTGGTGATAAGACCGCGGTGAGTGGAAAGACGGGCTATAATATAACCGGGTGAACGCGGTAAAAGGGAGGAGTAATGAGAGAATATGACGTTATAGTTATCGGCTCCGGCAGCGGCATGATAGTCGCCGGCGAGGCCGCCTCACACGGGGCGAGCGTGGCGGTGATAGACAAAGGGCCCCGCCTGGGCGGCACCTGCCTGAACTACGGCTGCATACCGTCAAAAATGCTGATACACCCCGCTGACCGGGTGATGGAAATAAGAAAGGGGAAGGAACTGGGCATCGAGACCGAGGTAAAAAACGTCGATTTTAGAGCTATTATGCGGCGGATGCGGGAAAGCCGGGACGGCAGGGAAAAAGAGGTCAGAAAAGGAATAAAGTTTTCCGAAGCGCTGGACTTTTACGAAGGCGAGTGCCGTTTCAGCGGGGATTATACCCTCGAGGTTAACGGGGAGACGCTCAAAGGTGACAGGATATTTCTCGCCTCCGGGTCGCGGCCGGTTATTCCGCCGTTCAAAGGTCTGGAGAGCGCGGGTTACCTGACCAATGAGACGGTGCTGGAGCTTGAAGAGCGGCCGGAGAGCATAATCATCATCGGGGGCGGCTATATCGGGGTGGAGTTTGCTCACTTTTTCGAGGCGATGGGGACGGAGGTAACCGTTATCGAGATGGCGGACCGTCTGGTCCTGGCCGAGGAGCCGGAGGTATCCGGTCTTTTACACCGGGAGTTGAGCAAGCGGATGACCATCGCGCTGAATACGAAGGTGGCGGAGGTGCGGGGGGATACCGGAGGCGTAACCGTAACCGCCGAGGATACGGGGTCAGGCAAGCGGCAGGAATACCGGGTGCGGAGAATCCTGGTGGCGGTGGGCAGGAGGTCCAACGCCGATTTGCTGCAAGTGGAGAATACCGGGGTGAAGGTAGACCAGAAAGGTTTCATCACGGTAAACGATTTCTTCGAGACCAGCAAGAAGAACATCTTCGCCATCGGGGATGCCAACGGCCAGCAAATGTTTACTCACGCCGCCAACCGGGAAGCGGCGCTGGCGATAAACAACGTGCTCCACGATGATAAAAGGAAGCTGGACTACGGGACGGTGCCGCACGCGGTCTATTCCTACCCTCAAATCGCCTCGGTGGGTCTTACGGAGGCGGCGGCGCGCCAGAAACACCGTGTCCGGACGGGCACCACCGGCTATCATGAAGTGGCCAAAGGTGAAGCCATGATGGAGAGGGACGGTTTCGCCAAAGCCGTGGTGGACGAGAAGAGCGGGGAGATTCTCGGCTTCCATATCATCGGTCCTTACGCTCCCATGCTCATCCAGGAAGTAGTCAACGCCATGGCTTCCGGCCACCACGGGAGCGAAATAAACCAGGGGATACATATACACCCGGCGCTGTCCGAACTGGTGCCGGTGACGCTGAACAGCCTGGGAGAATAGAGCGCCGGGCGGGCGCAATACCGGAAAGGTGCCAGCCCATGCCAGTGCATAATGCCGAGATAGCGGACATATTCAGCAGGTACGCTGACCTGCTCGAGATTGACGGCGCCAACCAGTACCGGGTGCGCGCCTACCGCACCGCGGCCCGGAACATCACCAACCTTTCCCGGAGCATCGCCGATATGGTCCGGCAGGAAGAGGACCTGTCCGGCCTGCCCGGAATCGGGCGTGACCTGGCGGGAAAACTTGCCGGGATGGTGCGTACGGGCGGCTTCGCTCAATTTGAAGAGCTGGAGAAAAAGCTGCCGGCCGGGCTCATCGATATTATCCGGGTGGCCGGGCTGGGGCCCAAGCGGGCCGGAGTTCTGTACCGGGAGCTGGGCATTTCCGATATCCCCGCCCTGGAAGAGGCTGCCAGAGCGGGCAAGGTGCGGGAGCTGCCGGGGTTTGCCGCCAAAATGGAGCAGGCAATCCTGGCGGATATAAGGCGTAAGGGCGGGGCGCAGGCGGAGAAAAGGCTCAAGATATCAGTAGCGCGGGAGATAGCCCGTCCCCTGCTGGACTATCTGAAGAAGGCGAAAGGGGTCAAGAAGGTGGCCGCGGCCGGCAGTTACCGGCGGGGTATGGAGACGGTGGGTGACCTGGATATCCTGGTTACCCACGGCCGGGGGTCTGACGTGATGGGGCGTTTCGTCAGCTATGAAGACGTGGAGAGGGTGATATCGGAAGGCGATACCCGCTCTTCGGTGGTGCTGCGCTTCGGGCTCCAGGTGGACCTGCGTGCCGTTTCCGAGGAAAGCTACGGGGCGGCCCTGCATTATTTCACCGGCGCCAAAGCCCATAACGTAGAGATACGGAAAATGGGAGTGAAAAAGGGCCTCAAGATAAACGAGTACGGGGTGTTCCGGGGGGAAAGGCGCATCGCCGGTAAGACGGAAGCGGAGGTCTACAAACAGGTGGGGCTGCCGTACATCGAGCCGGAGCTGAGGGAAAACCGGGGTGAGATTGAAGCGGCGCAGGAAGGTAAACTGCCGGCGCTGGTAGAGCCGGAGGATATCCGGGGGGACCTGCATACCCATACCAGTGCCACCGAGGGGCACGCCAGCCTGGAGGAGATGGCGAACGCGGCCCGGGAGAAAGGCTACGAATACCTGGCCATCACGGACCATTCCAAGCACCTGAGCATGACCCATGGGCTGGACGAAAAACGCTTGAGGGCGCAGATGGAGGAGATTGACCGCCTCAACGAGAAACTCAGCGGGTTCGTGGTGCTGAAGGGGATTGAAGTGGATATTATGGAGGACGGTTCGCTCGACCTTTCCGATGATGTCCTGAGGGGGCTCGACCTTCTGGTCTGCTCCGTACACTATAAGTTCAACCTTCCCCGGGAGCGGCAGACGGAGCGTATTATACGCGCCATCCGCAACAGCCCGGTTTTTACCATACTGGCGCATCCCACGGGTCGTCTTATCGGTGAGCGTGAGCCGTATGAAGTGGACATGGAAAAAGTGACCAGAGCCGCCAGGGAGTGCGGCTGCGCTCTGGAGGTCAACGCCCAGCCGGAGCGCCTGGACATAAACGATATCCACGGCAAAATGGCCAGAGACATGGGGGTTATGGTGGCCATTTCCACCGATGCCCACGGCGTGAACGATTTCAACTTTATGGACTACGGCGTGCTGCAGGCGCGCCGGGGGTGGCTGGAGGCCGGGGATGTGCTCAATACCAGAAACCGGGCGGAATTAAAAGCGCTGCTCCGGGGTGTGTAGGCCGGCGTGAAAGGCGGCGTCAGAGCGCCGGCGGAGCATTACCGGTTTTGAGGAGGGGCAGTGAAAGCAGACCGGTCCATATACATCGGCACTTCCGGGTGGCATTACCGGCACTGGAAAGGCCCGTTCTACCCGGAAGGGCTGTCATCAGGAAGGATGCTGGAGTTTTACGGGAAGCGCTTCCGGACGGCGGAAATCAATAATACCTTCTACCAGCTCCCGGAAAAACAGACCTTTGTCCAGTGGCGGGGAGCGGTGCCGGAAGGGTTTGTCTTTGCCGTGAAGGCGAGCCGCTACATCACCCATCTGAAGAAACTGAAGGCGCCGGAAACCTCTCTGTCCACCTTCCTGGAGAGGACTGAGGCGCTGGGAGACGGGCTGGGGCCCATCCTGTTCCAGCTGCCGCCCCGGTGGCACTGTAACCTTGAACGCCTGCGGAGCTTTCTGCAGGGCCTGCCGGAGGGTTTCAAGTATGCCTTCGAGTTCCGGGACCCGAGCTGGTTCGGCGACCAGACGGCAGAAGCGCTGGCGGAAAAGGGGGCCGCCTTCTGCATCTACGATTTTGCGGGCAGGCGGTCTCCGCGCACGGTAACCGCCGATTTTGTCTATATCCGGCTGCACGGGCCGGAGGGCGCCTACCAGGGACAGTACCGCGATGAGGCGCTATCCGGGTGGGCGGAGGCCGTCTCGGGCTGGGCGGGCCAGGGAAAAGACGTTTACTGCTATTTCGATAACGACGAAGCCGGATACGCGGTGCATGACGCGCTTAAATTGAAGTCAATGGTGAAAGGATAAACGGGATATGCCGGAACTTCCGGATGTAGAGGTATTCAGGCAATACTTCGAGGCGACATCGCTGCGCCAGACCATCGGGCGGGTGGAGGTCCTGGACGCGGCCATCCTGGACGGTGTCTCTCCGCAGCAGCTGCGGGAGCGAGTGGAGGACCGCCGGTTCGATTCCGGCCGGCGGCACGGCAAGTACCTCTTCGCTCACCTCGGTGGTGATGACTGGCTGGCGTTTCACTTCGGCATGACGGGCTATCTCCGGTATTTCCGGGAAAAGGAGGAAGCGGCGCCGAAGTATACCCGTCTCACCTTTCATTTCAGCGGCGGTTACGCCCTGGCCTACAGCTCGCTCCGGAAGCTGGGAAAGATAGCGGTTGCGGAAAACCCGGACGGTTTCATCAAAGACCGGGGACTGGGCCCGGACTATCTCGGCGGGGCCGATTTGAAGGCGTTCCGGGAGGGGCTGCAGAACTCGCGGAGCAGCCTGAAATCGGCGCTGATGAACCAGGGCCTTTTTGCCGGCATCGGCAATATCTATTCGGACGAAGTCCTTTTCCAGGCCCGGGTCCACCCGGAAACCGCGGCCGGCCGGCTCGATGAGGAGACGGTGCGGAGGCTTTTCCAGAGCATAAATGAAGTTATGCGGATGGCCATAGACCGGGACGCGGAGCCGGAGCGGATGCCGGAGTCCTACCTGCTTCCCCACCGGCAGAAGGGCGGCCGGTGCCCGGTGTGCGGCGGAGAGGTTAAGGCGGTAAAAATCTCGGGTCGGACGGCTTACTACTGTCCACGGTGCCAGCGGTGAGAAAGAGGCTATTCCCGGCACAGGAAGGGATTTTGCGGTGATAAGCAACCTGGTACTGGTTCTGGGCATAATGATAATCATCGGGTTCTTTGGCGGGGTGGTAGCGCACCGCTTCAAGTTTCCCCGGGTCACCGGCTATATCATCATCGGAATCCTGCTCAGCCCGTCGCTGACCGGCCTCATCCCGGAGTCCACGGTGGACGACCTGGCGATACTCACCTCCATCGCCCTGGGGGTTATCGCTTACTCCATCGGCGGGAGCCTGCGGCTGGAGAGAATCAAGAAGCTGGAGAACAGTATCGCCTGGATTACGCCTCTCCAGGCGGTGGGCACCTGGCTTCTTACCGCGCTGGTGGTGACCCTGGCGGCCCCCTTCATCATCCAGGTTTCCGGCTCCAGCCTGTGGCGCACGTTTTTCCCGATGGCTTTCGTCATCGGGGCTATTGCCAGCGCCACGGCGCCGGCGACGGTCCTGGCCATCGTCCGCGAATACCGGGCCAGCGGCGTGGTGACTACCACCCTGCTTTCCGTGGTCGCCATAGATGACGGGGTGGCCATCATTATTTTTGCGGTGGCCATGGGTGTGGCGGCGGCGATGGCGGGGATGGCGGAGGGGTTTTCCCTGTACGGAATGCTGGTATCCCCTCTGCTGGAAATAGTGCAATCGATTGCCGTCGGCGCGGTCCTGGCTTTCGCCCTGATATACATTGCCAGAGTGGTGCACAGCCGCTCCCTGCTCCTGGCCGTGGTGCTGGGCACAATTATACTTTGCGTGGGTATCGCCGAGGTCCTGGATGTGTCCCTGATACTGGCCAATATGGTGCTCGGCGTCATCATCTGCAACACGGTAAAAAAAGAGGAGTTTTTTGGTGTAATCGATGACGTGGAGGACGTTATTTTTGCCGTTTTCTTTGTGCTGGCGGGGCTGCACTTCAACCTGGAAGCGATGCGTACCGCCGGCCTGCTGGCACTGCCGATATTTGCCAGCCGGTTTGCCGCCAAGTACTTCGGCACCATGGCGGGGGCGCAAATTGCCGGCTCACCCGGCAACGTGAAGAAATGCCTGGGGCTGGCCCTGATGCCGGCCGCCGGGGTATCCATTGGACTGGCCCTGCTGGCACAGAGGAACTTCCCCGAGCTCGGCGGGATAATATATAATGCCATCCTGGCCACCGTGGTCATCAATGAAATCGTCGGGCCGCCGTTGACCAGGTTGGCCATCTTCAAGGCGGGTGAACAAAACACGGAGTGAAAAGCGCCGAGATAATTCCGGAGGCCGGGTTAATCCGGTGTCTACAAGCTGTGGAGCTAGCCGGAAAGCGCACCATGATGAAAAAGGAGGAAGGTTGATGGCAACCGGAACCGAATATGTCAGGTGGTTTGCAGAAACAAGCTCCGGCGACGTGGCCGAGGTGGGCGGCAAGAACGCTTCTCTCGGCGAGATGCTACGGGAGCTCAAAGAGAAGAAGATACAGGTGCCGGACGGATTCGCCACCACGGCGGCCGCCTACCGGGCTTTCCTGAAAGAGAACGGGCTGGACGAGAAGATAAAGTCGCTGCTGGGAGAGATGAAAGGCGGAGGAAAACCGCTGCACCAGGTGGGAGACTCCATACGCCGGCATATACTGCGCGCCGGGTTCTCCGAAGGCCTGGCCGGGGCCATCCGGGAAGCCTACGCGGAGCTCTCCCGGCGTTACGACGTGGATGAAGCCAATGTGGCGGTAAGGAGCAGCGCCACCGCCGAGGACCTCCCGGAAGCCAGCTTTGCCGGGCAGCAGGAGAGCTTTCTCAATATCTGCGGTGAAGAACACCTCCTGGATGCCTGCTGCCGCTGTTATGCCTCCCTGTTTACGGACCGGGCCATCAGCTACCGGGAGGAAAAGGGGTTTGACCATATGAAAGTGGCTTTATCCGTGGGGGTGCAGAAGATGGTGCGCTCGGATAAAGCCTGCGCCGGGGTCATGTTCACCCTTGACCCGGAGACCGGGTTCAGAGACCTGGTGCTCATTGACGCCGCCTGGGGGCTGGGGGAAAGCGTAGTGCAGGGCCTGGTCAACCCGGACGAGTACGCCGTTTTCAAGCCGCTGCTGAAGGAGAAGGGCGTTAAACCCATCATCGGCAAAACGGCGGGCGAAAAAGAGAAGAAGATAGTCTATGCTACCGGAGGCACCCGGACCACCAAAATTGTCGATACGTCCAGCACCGAGCGGCGTTCCTTCGCGCTCGGTGACGACGAGATATTGCAGCTGGCCCGGTGGGCGCTGGATATCGAGACGCACTACGGAAAGCCGATGGACGTGGAATGGGCCAAAGACGGCGACCTGGGTGAGCTCTTCATTGTGCAGGCGCGTCCGGAGACGGTGCAGTCCCAGAAAGAGGCCGGCGCGCTCAAAGCTTACCGTTTGAAGGAGCGCGGCCAGCGGCTTTTGAGCGGACTGAGCGTGGGTCAGGCCATCGCCAGCGGCCGGGCGCAGGTAATCAAGAGCGCCGGGGATATCGAGCAGTTCGAAGACGGAGCCATCCTGGTCACCGGGATGACCGACCCGGACTGGGTGCCGATTATGAAGCGTGCCGCCGGAATAGTGACTGACCTGGGCGGGCGCACCTCTCACGCCGCCATCGTCAGCCGGGAGCTGGGTATCGCGGCGGTGGTGGGCACCGGGGAGGCTACCGCCACGCTCCAGGACGGAGAGGAGATTACCATTTCCTGCGCCGAGGGAGACGAAGGCTACGTCTACAAAGGTCTCCTCGACTACGAAGAGTCCGCCGTAGACCTGAAAGACATTCCGGAGACCAGGACACGGATTATGATGAACATCGCCAGCCCGGCGGCGGCCTTTCGCTGGTGGCGGCTGCCCTGCCACGGTATCGGACTGGCGCGTATGGAGTTCATCATCAATAACTTGATTAAAATACACCCCATGGCCCTGGTGCGTTACCCGCACCTTGAAGATAGAGAAGCGCAGCACCGCATCCGGGCGCTGACCCGGGGCTACGAGGATAAAGAGGAGTACTTCGTGGACCATCTGGCACATGGGATTGCCCGTATCGCCGCTTCGCAATACCCGTATCCGGTCATCGTGCGGATGAGCGATTTCAAGACCAACGAGTACGCCAACCTGGTCGGCGGGCGGGAGTTCGAGCCTCACGAAGAAAACCCCATGCTTGGCTTTCGCGGCGCTTCCCGCTACTACAGCGAGCGTTACCGGGAGGGGTTCGCCCTGGAGTGCCGGGCAGTCAAACGGGTGCGGGAGGAAATAGGCCTTGCCAATGTCGTGGTGATGATTCCTTTCTGCCGCACTCCGCAGGAGGCGGAAAAAGTGCTCGAGGTGATGTCAGCCCACGGCCTGCGGCGCGGGGATAACGGTCTGGAAGTCTACGTTATGGCCGAACTGCCTTCCAATATCCGGCTGGCCGGAGAGTTTGCCGAGCACTTCGACGGTTTTTCTATCGGCTCCAATGACCTTACCCAGCTGACGCTGGGGGTGGACCGGGATTCCGCCGAGCTCGCCCACCTTTTTGACGAGCAGAACGAAGCCGTCAAGAGGGCAATCGCTGAACTGATTGCGGCGGCGCACGGGAAAAAGCGCAAGGTGGGCCTGTGCGGTCAGGCGCCGAGCGACCACCCGGCGTTCGCCGCTTTCCTGGTGGAGGCGGGGATAGATTCCATTTCCGTGAACCCGGACAGCGTTCTGCCGGTGATTCAGCAGGTGGCGAAAGCGGAAGCCGGGAAGAAATAGGGAGAAGTGCGGTACGGGCGCCCGCGGGAATCAGGCCGGCGGGTCACGGAAGCGCGGACTTTCTGCGGCGGGTGCCCGTTTCTTCTCTAATCAGGCTGATTGAAGGCAGTCTTTAGTTTTACCTGAGTGGGGGAAGCTTCGGAAACGTCCTCCGGGGAGTAAAAAAGGTCAGTTTCCACCAGCTCCGTGTTCACCTTGAATTTCTTGATATCGCCGGTGTAGGTATCGCGCACGATGTAGTCTATCATTCCCAGCTTTTTCCCGTTTTTATCAATGACCTGCGCTCCGTATTCCAGTTCCAATGGTTTCACCTCCACAGTAGTCTGGTTTTCCCGCTGTCTTTTCGTTTCCTCGGGGCCGGCTTTGAGCGGCGCTTCCGACCGGTCTAATTTTAGCCGCTGGCGGGGGCTACCGGTCAAGGCCCATCTCCTGGTTGAACTGTAAATGCTCGATAATGTGAGCGCGGCTGAGCAGCCCGGCGCATTGTCCCTGGCGGTCTATCAGTACCTGGTTGATATCATGCTGCGCAATCAGCTTCATCGCCGCCTGCAGGTCATCATCCGGAGAAACGGTATAGAGCGGTTTCCGGGTCATAATCTCGGACACGGCAGTATCGGCCCACCGGCTCTGCGGCAGTTCCCGGACATCGGTAATGGTGACGATGCCGGCGAGCTTGCCGTCCCGGCAGACGGGTACGGCGCGGCCGCGGTGCTTGCGGAAGATGCCCCAGACCACTTCCTCCACCGTGGTATCCGGGCTGATGGTTTCCTGATGCGGGTCCATCAGGTCTTTTACCTTGATGCCGCTCAAATGCTCCCGCAGGGTAACCTCTTTGCGGCTGGCGTCAGCCGAGCTGCTGAGGAACCAGCCGATGAAGGCAATCCACAGTCCACCGAGGAAGTTGCCCGCCAGTGCCTGGAACAGGCCCAGCGCAATCAGCCCCCAGCCGAAATACCGCCCCACGGTGGCGGCGATGTTGGTGGCCCGGCTCAGGCTTCCCGTGGAGCCCCAGAGAATGGAGCGGAGCACGCGGCCGCCGTCCAGGGGGAAGCCGGGCAGGAGATTGAACACTCCCAGTATGAAGTTGATGAGAGCCAGGTAGCTCAGCATTGCCGCCAGCGGACTTTCCCGGTTTTCTACCAGCTGCGTCAGCCCCCAGAAGGCTCCGGCCAGCAGCAGGCTGGTCAGGGGGCCGACTATCGCCATGGCGAACTCGGCCCTGGGTTTCTCCGGCTCCTCTTCCAGGTTGCTGACCCCGCCGAAAATGAACAGGGTGATGCTGCTTACCGGCATCCCTCTGGCCCGGGCTACCAGGGAGTGGGCGAGTTCGTGCAGCAGGACGGAGAGGAACAGTACCAGGGCGGCCAGGACGCCGGTTATCCAGTAGCTGGCGGTGTCCCAGCCGGGGTACTGCTGGGGAAAGAAGCCCTGCGCCAGCGACCAGCTGACCAGGATGAAAATGAATACCCAGGTATAGTGGATACCCACTTCAATCCCGGCGATGCGGAACAAGCGGAGTGAGCTTTTCATAATTTCACCTCGCTGGCGCAGTTACCGGCGCAGGGCCGGCGGGAGCTATGTCCCGGTTTCCCGGGGTTTTATCATCAGGATAGGCAACCCGGATTCCCTCAAGACGTGGTCAGCCACGCTGCCAAAGATGGCCCGGCCCAGGCCGCTGTGGCCATGGGTGGCCAGCGCGACGAGGCCGACCGCTTCATTTTGAGCGTAGCCGACGATGACTTCCCCGGCGGTGCCCTGAAGAACGGCGCAGGTTACTTCCAGCCCCTTTTCTCTGAGCGGGGCAGCGGTTTTTTCCAGGTAGTCCCCGGCTTCAGCCGCCAGCCGGCTGGCCTCTTCCTGGACCACGTCGGTGCTGGCCGCCGGCGCCGCCTGTGCCCCGGCGGCGGCGATGGAACTGGGTACGGTGTATGATTGCAAGAGAACAACTTTACTGTTGAAGCGCAGCGCCTGCTCGGCCGCATAAGGCAGGATTTGTTCGGCGAGCTTGGAGCCGTCCAGGCAGACCAGAATTTTCTCAAACATTTGACCAGACTCCCCTTTCCTGTGGTTCCCCGCGGGGACCGTTTTTCTAGAGCATCTTCTGGTTAAGCATATTCCACTTCCCGTCCATAATAGCAGATTTGATTCCGCCCTGCTCGACGGTAATCACCGCTTCGTGGGGGGTGATTACCTGGGCGAGGACCTGGCCGGTGCGGTCGCCGTAGCCGGCGTGCCTGCTTTCGAACCGGTACACGAAGACCCAGGAACCCTCCATGTCCGGGTACAGCGTTTCGGCCAGCTCCAGGCTCCCGGCGATGCCGTCATAGGCAAAAGTGGGGCTGTTCTGCACGAACTCCCGGGCCATTTCCCGGCTGGCTTCTTCCGTGTACTGGCTCTGGCAGGACAGTCCGGCGGCAGCGGCTGCCACCAGTAACGCCAGGACCAGCGTCAGCTTAATCCATTTCATTCCAACCTCCTTTGATTAATGGTTTTTATTGCGGGGTATAAGGCGTGCTGGCGCCCGCGTGAAAAACTTCTTGCGTTTTTTTATTTTTCTACCCTGAGGAAGCGGGCATTGATGGCGACGACGATGGTACTGAGCGCCATCAGGGCGGCGCCTGCGGCCGGGTCGAGCAGGATGCCGGCCCCGTAGGCAACGCCGGCCGCCAGCGGGATGGCGATAACGTTATAGCCGGTGGCCCAGCCCAGGTTCTGGAGCATTTTCTTGTAGGTGGCCCGGGATAGTTTGATGACGGAGACCGCGTCCTGGGGGTTGCTCCTGACCAGGACCACATCCGCCGTGGCCACGGCGACATCCGTCCCGGCGCCGATGGCGATACGGGATATTCACCGCGTTCTTGGCCCTTGTAAAGCCCGCCTCGACCATCGCAAAGCC
>CAZTMR010000040.1:0-12833 GCA_964615345.1 uncultured Dehalococcoidaceae bacterium
AGGCACGAAAAACCCATCCAAAACCCGGTAATTTATTTATCTTGGACAGCAGTGCCCCTCCGGAGTAAATTTGAGCGCGTTATTGATCAGATTGAGTACCACCTGGCGCAGGCGGCCTTCGTCTGCCGATACTGCCGGCAGCGAGTCTGGCAGGTCTGCTTCCAGGGTCAGGCCGCTGCGTTCGATAACCGGACGCATGCTGCGGGTAATCTCCTTGAGCAGCCGTGTTAAATCTACGGGGCTGAAATCCAGGCGGAGCGCGCCTATTTCCCCTCTGGCCAGGTCGAGAAGCTCGTCGATTCTGGCATTCAGGTTGTAAGCGCCTTTATTTATGATTTCGGCCAGGTTTTGCGCCGTCTCGCCGTTTACCTCTTCCCGCAGCAGCTCGCTGGCGGTCACCACCGGGGTCAGCGGCGTCTTGATTTCATGCACCAGGGCCCGGGCAAACTCGATGCGCTTGCTGATTTCTTCCTGGAGCTCCTGTCTCAGGTCTCTTTCTTCCGCGTAAAGCTTTTGCAGCTCGTCTTCAGACTGCTGCAGCGCGGCCAGCATGCCGTTGATGGTGGCGGCCACGCGTGACAGCTCGTCGATACCCCCGGTCGGCAGCCGTATCGAAGCGTCTCCGGTTTCCCCGATGCGCCGGATACTTTTGCTGAGCCGGGATAAACGGGCAATGACCTGTTTTTCCAGCAGTAAAATAGTGGCCACCCCGAACATAAGGCCGACGCCGACGATGGATAGAACCAGGTAGGCCAGGACGCGCTGTACCTGCCGCAGGTCTCCTTCCGGCAGGTCCGGGTAGCTTTGCAGCAGGATGCTCTGCGAGATAAAGAACAGGATTATGATGGAGCCGAGAAACATGGAGCCGATGATGAGCAGCGTCTTCTTGCGCAGTGTCATAAGCCTGTCTTTCCAGGGTCCCGTTATTATTTATGATGACTGGTTGGCTAAGTGGTGCAGAGGGAGGCGGGGATGCTTTCCCGGCGTGTTTTGACGGGGTGGTTTACTCGCTGGTCACGATGAGGCCGATGAGAATCCCCAGGCCGACGGCGGCGAAGGTCCCGAAGGTGAAATTGCCGATAATCCAGTTATCACTTCCCCATTCCAGGATGAAAAGAGTGAGGAAAAGGCCCATTATACCGGAGACGAGAAAGACGAAGCCGATTATGGCGAATACCTTGTCCACATAACCCTCCCTAGTAGCCGGGTGCAGACAAAGTATAGTTTCAAGTAAAGCTGATGTCAACACCTGCCGCGGGGTGGTGGCTGTGGGGCTGCTTGCGGTGGCGCCGATTGGGCCGGTGAGGCCTAGCTCGCCCTTACCGTGTGGCTGTCGCTGGAGGAGGACTGGCGGCTCCGGTAGCAACCCGGCGGATAAGCGGGTGCGGTACCTTCGGCTGTTTCCGGTTTCGTCTCCCGGGTTGCCCCGGGTTCCAGCCTCTTTTCCTGTTCCATAGCTTCCGCGATGCGGGCAAGGACCCGGTTCTGTTCCGCGGCGCCGCGCTTCAGCTCCTGGGACGCTTCGCTCAGGCCCTGGATGGCGCTGGTATGGCTCTTCAGGTGTTCCGCGTATTCGGCGATGGCCGCGGCGAAGCTGGTCAGCGCCTGCTGGGTCTGTTCCATCCCTTTTTCCGTGCTTTCCACCCGCTGGGTCAGTATCTCGGTGGCCCGCTGGCTCTCATTGATTACCGGGGAGAACACGCCCTGGTGTACTTTCTGGCCGCCGCGGCTGATATCATTGGCGTAGAGATAAAAGGCGAACAGGACCAGGGACACGATGACGAAGATAAGCCCCTGCTGGCTCTGGAGGAAAAGCAGGGGAAGCCCCAGGTAGGGGATTTGCTTGCTCACGGTGCCTTTCAGGTCTTGCGGGCGTACGGTGAAAGGGTCTTCACCGGCGTTATCGCCCTTGGTGCGGAAGCTTATCCCGTAGTCGGTATCCCGTACCTCGATGACACGGTGGGCGACCACCGGAGGGTAGTTATAGTATTCCCTGACTGCCGAAGGCACGTTGTAGACGATAACATCGCCTTCCTTGATTTCAGAGGCTTCTTTCGAATCGATGAGTATCAGGTTGCCGGCGTGCAGCTCCGGCTCCATACTGGTGCCGAAAACCGGCATAAAGGGCATGGTGCCTCTTACCGCCATAAACCCGATAACGACCATCACGCTTACAGCGGTAAGGGTCAATGCCCTTTGTACATTCCGGTTTCTGACTATTCTGTCTAGCACTGCGTTCATCTTACTAACCGTGGCGGCGAGCTTCAATAGCTCCTATCCGCTAGTATCACTCTAACACGGTTGCATAAAGACCGGCATAAAGATGGTAAAGATTTCATAAAGGTTCCGTTAAGGTTTCGTAAAGGCTGGAGATAATTTTACGCCTCTGTAAAACCGGAAGCAAAAACCCGGAGTTTCGTCACCTGAGAAAGGGAGGAAAAGGGGGAAAAGTTTATCCCTGGAACGTTCTGCTAACCGTAGCGGCTACCTTGAGGGTGACGGTTAGCGGAAAGGTCTTTCATTTCCATCCGTATCTGCTACAGCCTCAAGGTAGCCTTTATCTCCGGTAATGGTTCATCTTTTATTGACTAACGTTGCGTTATCTCCAGCCACAGCTGCGGCTGTACGCTGCCGCCGCTCAGTGTTTTCCACGGGTGCAGGCGGTAGCTGCCGCCGGTGAGTTCCACGGTGTAATTGGCAGTGCCCGTGCCGTTTGCCCATGTGAATTGCACGGCCGAGTTTTGCAGGTTGAGCACCTGGGCTATGCCCTGTTCGTCAGCGATGGTGCTGGTGCTGTCCTGGAACTCCAGGGTCATATTGAGGTGCTGGTAGTAGCGCTGCAGCGCGCCGGCGTTTACCAGGTAAGCCTGGACTACCAGGTCACCGGTATAGGAGGGGTCCGGCGCTATGGTGAACAGGGTGCCCGAAGGCCAGGTGCCCCCGAATTTCCCGAAAACGGTGGGTGCCAGGGTGGTCACATTGGCGGCGGTTACCTCGGCGAAATCAGAAGACGGGGCGGTCACGCCGATCGTGGCCGTGGCGGTGGTGAAAGTGTAGGCAAACATCCCGCCGGTTGCCACCAGCAGCGCCAGCAATCCAATTATCAGTACTCTCTTCATTATCTGTTTCCTCCCTTAGTTATTATGCCGGTTCCCGGTACGTGCTTGAGTTAGTCTCTGTTTTAATTATACCATTTGCCTCAACCAGCGTAATAACCTCTGTATCCGGCCGGGCATATCCGCCTTTTCCTGGCCGTTTCCGGGGTTGCCCGAGTCCGGGCAACCCCGGTGGTCAGTTTAAAGTTATCCACTAGGGACCGGCCTGGACCACTTCCGCATAGAGCGAAGGGCTGTATATCGAGCCCGTCGTCAGGTAGACCCACGGAAATGACCGGTAAACGCCGCCGGTGGTCCTGATGTGGTAGGTGGTGCCGGCGGTCAGGTTGTCCGAGATGAAGCTGACCACGCCATTGTTCAGGCTGAGGACCTTGTTGATCGCTTCCATGTCCATGTAGTTATCATCGGTGTCTACCAGCCGGACTCTCAGCATCCACAGCCCGTAGTTCTTGCTCAGCTCATCCGGGTTGGCCAGGTAGATGTTAACCTGCAGGTCACCGGTGTAGCCCGAGGTGGGCGTGACGTCAAACAGGTTACCAGAGCCGATTGTTCCGCGGTAGCTGCCGAAGGTAGTGTAGCCGGCAACGGTGTTGTTGGCCGAGATGGAGGCAAAATCCGCGGAGCCGGTGGAAGCCGTGATGATGGTGCTGGCCGCGGTGTAAGCGTAGGCGAACATACCGCCGGTAATCACCAGCGAGCCCGCCATAGCCATCACCAGAATCCGCTTCAGCGTGCTGTTGACCATTCCTTGTATTACGTTTCCCATTTTATTTCTCCTCAGGTTTTACTTAGCTTCTCAGCAGTGACCGGTCCGCACCTTTTTCCCGGCGCCGGTCATCTGGTTTCTTTTTCGGTTTCACATCTGCCCCCCTCCTTGTTCGCTTGTGCTGGGTTCCCGGCTCAGGGACCTGAAACGCTCTTTCAGGCTTTCCTTGAAAGCGGCGAATTCTTCCTTGGTGATATATTCGGCGCTGGGTTTGAAACTGGAAATCGGCGGCAGGCTGCTCTGCGCAGCTTCAATGAGCCGCAGTTTCTGTTCGTTGGAGACCAGCTTGTAGCGAATCGACTCCAGCTTCTGACCGAGGCTATCTTCATTCAATTCCAGCGCTGCGGCCACCTGCTCTCTGGTTTCTCCGCCGGCGAAGCGGTGTAATACCTCGGCTTCCTGAGGGGCGAGGCGTGCCAGCTGGCTGCTTATCGGCTGGCCCAGGGAAGCGAAGGTCTCAAAGGCGTCTGCGGTCCGCTGTGCTATGCCGGCCCTGCTCAGGTCTTCACTCACCGGCTTTTTCCCCCGGGCTATACCGTGAATAACATTGACCATGAATTCAGGGTCGGTGTCTTTGGTCAGGCAGGCACTCGCTCCGCTTTTGAGCACAGAGAAGCGCTGCTCCTCGTCTTCACTGTCCATAATCAGCACCGTGGCTACTTCCGGCAGGTTCTGGTTGAGGCGGCGGGTGACTTCCATGCCGCTGAGTTTATCGTGGCTGGCGTTCAGGACGGCTACCTGCGGCGGATTGCTTTCAATAAAGCTGAGCGCGGATTCATTTTCCGTATCCTCCCCGATGACCTCTATGTCCTCCTCGCCGGAGAGGGTGAAATGGATCCCTTCCCGGAAGAGCACCTGCCAGTCAGCCAGAAAAACTTTCACCTTATCCATATTCTCACTCCCTGCCCCTAGAGTTCCCGTCACTATCTCCAATTTAGCACGCGTTCATAAAGGCCGGCATAAAAATGATAAATATTTCGTAAAGGTTCCATTAAAGTTTCGTAAAGAGAGACAGGACCCGCGGTGGTCCGGATGAGGGCAGTAAAATGGGCGACGCGGCTGGTATGGCGGCGGACGTGGTGGTTCAGGCCGGCCGGATGAACTTGTAACCCATCCCGTGCTCGGTGACGATGATGGTCGGTGATTCCACGTTGTCTCCCAGCTTCTGCCGCAGGTGCTGGATATGTACCCGCAGCAGGTCTCTGGCTTCACGGTAGGTCTCTCCCCATACCTTGACCAGCATGTTTTCGTGGGTGAGCAGGCGGCCTTCGTTCTTCACCAGGTAATAGAGCAGTTTGTATTCGGTCGAGGTCAGCCTCACGGGTTTCCCATTCAGGGATACTTCGTTGCTGGCGAAGTCTATCCGCAGCGGGCCGCTGACATATGGCTGTTCGTCGGCGCTGACGGTCATACCCTGGGCGCGGCGCAGCACCGCCTGCACCCGCGCAATCAGCTCCACGTGGCTGAAAGGTTTGGTGATATAATCGTCCGCGCCCAGCTCCAGCCCTCTGGCGATGTCCGTATCGGCGCTCTTGACGGTGAGCATAATGACCGGGACTTCGGAGAACATCCGTATCTCACGCAGTACCTGAAACCCGTCTGTATCCGGCAGCCCGATGTCAAGGATAATGATGTCCGGTTTCTCGTTTTCGATAAGCTCAAGCCCCCGGGCGCCATTAGCGGCGGAGAGTACCTCGGCGCCGCTCCAGCGCAGCTGGAAACAGAGGGAGACGACCTCAATGATTTCCGGGGAATCATCGATGACGACTACTTTCATCTCAACTACCCCTTATACTTATCCTTGCTTATCCTTCTTTGGCCGGTCGGAGAGGCAGGGAGAAGAAGAAACGGCTGCCCCGGTCCGGCGTGCTTTCCAGCCAGATGCGGCCGCCGTGGAGTTCGACGAGGAACCGGGTGATGGCCAGCCCCAGGCCGCTACCAGGCCCTCCGTTGACCTGGTAATAAGGCTGGAATACCAGCGCCTGCTCCCGCGGCGCAATGCCGATTCCGGTATCAACCACCTGGACTACCAGGTCTTTCTCATCAACCCTGGCGCTGATGGTTATCCTGCCTCCTTCCGGCGTGAACTTGCTGGCGTTGGTTACCAGGTTGACCAGTATCTGCTCCAGGTACTGGCGGTGGGCGCTGAGCGCCGGCAGTGACGCCGGCAGGTCCAGGGTGATAGTCTGTTTCTTGCTCTGCAAAAGGGAAAAAAGCTGGGTGGTGGTGGCGTGGATAACGTCTTTCACTTCCAGGGTCTCCGGCTGGAAGGGGAACTCACCTGCCAGCAGCCCCACCATCTCGGAAAAATTGGTTAACTTCTCATCGAGGCTGTGGGCGCTGCGGATTATGTTTTGCGTCAGTCTGAGGGGCAGACTGTGAGGCTCCTGCTGGAGTTCTTCCGCCAGGAGTTCTGCAGAGACGATTATCCCGGTGAGCGATGTCTTCAGTTCGTGCACCGTGGCGTCGCCGAAGTTCAGCTTCTTTCCGTCCGGTCCCGTCTTTCCCCCGGGGTTATTCATTGGTTCACCACGCGCCGGTCTCCTTTAACTCGCTGGCGGGCCCTGATTTTGCTTAAATTATAGTTTGTCCGGCGGGTAACGTCAATTGAGGCGCGCCGGGAAGAGTGAGCTACTGGCCAGGCCTTTTCCGGGTTTATCCTGGCGGCGGGGCTAACGCCGGTCTCAAGTCAGTCATCCGTTTCCGTCCCGCTAGCGGATATTATCGGTCCGTAGCCTTCCCGGTTGTGTCGGGCATGGTATTCCGGGAACTCGGTTTTTATGATGAGCGCGATAGACCCGCTGCCGATTCGTCCCGGCACCGGCCGTTCCTGCTCCCAGGTGGTGTCCGGGGCCTGCTCGGCGAGGAAGCGGATTACCCGGCGGATATCATCGTCGGTCATCTCCTGGTTGGGGGCGTCTATGCCGAGGTAATCTTTCACCCAGGCGACAATACCGGCGGTGTCACCGGCGTATGGCGGTTCGGCCGCTGAAGGCGGAGGCAGCCAGCGGCGCGCGGCCACCACCAGCACGGCGATTGCGCTGAGGGCACCGAAAGCGATGATTATCCAGACGTAAGCCGGAGTCTCCGGGGACGGTGTCCGGCTGGCGGGCACCACGATGTTTAGCGGCGGGATCTCCGGCGCCGCCGCCGGCGGGAGATTGATATCCGGCCACTGGACTATCACCTCCGGCGGTTCAAGCCGCGTTACCGGCGGTGGACGCTCAATGACCAGCGGGGAGGGTACTTCCAGGGTTTCGATGCCGAAGCTCCGCGTCTCCGTGTAAAGGTTGAGCCGGGGCCGGGTTACCTTCACTCTCCAGTAGTACCTGGTCCCGGGATTGAAATGGACTTTTCTATCGCCTTCTCTTTCCGGTCCCATCCTGACCGTTACCGTTGATTGCTCGCTGTCGATGGCCAGCCTGGTGACGGACCGGGTGAAACCCGGATCCAGGGCAATTTCGAGCCGGTACCCGGCGGCGGCGTCCCAGCGCCGCCACCGGAAAGATACCTCGCTGGCGATGCCGGTAACCGGGTTGACCGGGCTGATAAAGCCCGGCTTCGGAGACTCCAGTGCCAGTTCGGTCATTACATCCGTAAGGCTGTAGGGCTGCTCTTTTTCTCCGGTGGCAATCGCCCACAGTTTACCCATCGAGCTGAGCTTCAGCGCCCGTGGAGCGGCATCAAAGCGGACTCCGCTATCCGGCGCGGTGCGGTAAACTTTCCATTCCGGCGTGGTACCGGCGGTGGCGGGGGACAACAGCCTCCAGAGAGCGCTCCGGTTCCGGTACGGGTCAAACTCGAGGGCGTAAAGCACGCCGGAATCCGCGGCCAGGCCGTAAACTCCGCCCGGCACCACGCTCCCGGTGATTTCCGTCCAGCCGCCGCTGCCGCCGATGGTCCACTTCTTGATTTTCTGGGTCTCTTTGCTGCTGGCGGCATAGATGACTTTGTTGGTGGCGAAGTCATTGTCCGCGACCACCTGTATTTTCCGGGCGGCACCGTGCAGCGCCTGGGGAATCCGGGTCCAGGAAGTATTGCCGTCCGTGGAGTAGGCCACGTAGCCGTTGGTGCTGCCGGCCAGGAGGTAGCCCGGGCCGGCGCTGGTTATCATATGGCCGGTGTCCCTGTCCAGTCCGGTAGGGACGGGCGCTCTCCAGACTTTGCCGGCGGTGCCGGACCCGGCCACTTCTCCGACGCGGTTCAGCGCGTAGACCGCCTCCGGACTTGCCACGGCCAGGTCCTGGATATTGACGTTGCAGTTACGGACCAGCCATTCCGTCTTCCCGGCGTCCGGGCTGAAATACACGGTGCGGGAGTTCCTTTCTGCCAGATAAACGGCGTCGTCGTCCCCGGGTGCGGCGCGGACGATGTAACCGGCGGTAGCCGGCCGGCTGAGCACTCTTTCCCAGAAGGAAGTCTTCCGCCACAGGCTGAAGTCGGCGCCGTCATCGGCGGCCAGGTAGACCCGGCTTTCATCAGCGGTGATGGCAATATCCGTCAGGTGGGTGAGGGTGGTGTCAACCAGGCCCACGTCAGTAAAGGTCCCGCCGCTGTCTCCGGAGATGGCCACCGCGCTCTCGTTACCGGAGGTACCGGCCACCACGCCCGCTTCGTTGCTGACCACCACCACCCGTTCCTCCCCGCCCGGGCTTTTCAGCGGGTGACTGGAGTCAACCCGCGGCGTTTGTGCCAGCGGGTTGGCGCTGCGGTAAACGGTGTTGCTGCGGTAGCCGCCGGCGACAAGGCGGCTGCCATCGAAGTCAAGACTATGGATGCCGGCCCCGGTCTTGAGCGCGGTGGCGCCGGTCTCCGCGAGGCGGTAGAGGCCGCCGGCAGCCCGGGAACCCGCGTCTCCGTCTATGGCCAGGCCGAGAAAAACGGTGGGCGGGGTTTCTCCGTCTCCCCCGCGGCCGGGGTGAAGGACGATTGATGCCGAAGCAAGTCCGTTAACTCCGTCAGCATCGATAACCGTTGCCGGGTAGCCCGGGAACCCGGCGTGGCCGTTCCATTTCCGCTCCAGAAAGCTGAACATCCCGGCGTGTGCCGACCGGTTTTCGCTCTCTCCGACGGTGACCAGTAACCCGTCCGTGGAGAAGGCGGGAGAAAAAGCGACCGCTTTCACCGCGCGGGCATCCCGGAAACCGGGCAGTCCGCCGGCTTCTTCCCAGGTAGAAGACGGGCCGCCGGTAGTAACGTACCAGAGGTTGCCGTTATTCCCGGTCTCCTCTCCGGCCACGGCCAGGTAGCGGGTTTCCCGGCGGGCCGGGGAAACGGCGATGGCGTGGATTGCCGAAGCCGGTATCCCGTCCGCCGGTCTGACCGTTCCCGGAGATTGCCAGCCGGAGCCGCCGTTAGTGGAGATATAGACCGCCGGCTCTTCTTTCCCGGCGATGGCGACGACGCCGGCGTTATCCGGGGCGACTGCTACCAGGTCAGCGGCGACCGGAATATCCAGGGCGTGCCAGCTACGTCCGCCGTCGGTCGATTTGTACAGAGTGTTTCCGGGCAGGCTGTCCCCGGCGGCCGCGTAGAGAGTGAGGCCGTCCCCGGCGGCAGCCAGGTCACGGATATCGATTCCGGGCGGCCCCAGGACATTGTTCGCCCGGCCCGGGACGGGTTCTGCCGCCCAGGAAGGCATTTCCGCGCCGGCTGGAGCGGCGGCCAGGAACGAGCCGGCCAGCAGTGCCGGCGCCAGCAGTACCCTTGCGACTGTGGAAAACATCCTTTTCCTCAAACTCAGGCGGCTGGAATTAAGGTCAGACCGGTTTCCCGGCTACCGCTGGGTGACCTGGCAGTAAAGCTCCGGGGTCACCGTGTACTCCGCCTCCCACTCCGCCACGTGGCGGGAGGTGAGGGTGTAGCTGCCACCGGTGACGGAGAGGGTGTAGCTGCCGTTGCTGATATCCACCAGGTTGAAGGTGGCCACGCCGTTCTCGATGGTTAGCGTCTGGTAGTTCGGTGATTCTCCCGCCTCCACAGACCCTTCCAGGTGGAGCTGCATCTCCAGAGACTGGTAGGCCTTGTCCACGGCGGCGGTGTTCATCAGGTAGACCCTGGCCTGGAGGTCACCGCTGAACTCGCTGTCCGGCGTTATCTCGAAGAGGTCACCGGTGGGGGTGCTGCCGGTGAGCGGAGGAGCGTCAAAGCTGATTTCACTGTATATCTGGGTGCTCCGGGAATATACCCCCGCCGCCGCTTCCCGCATCCCGATGCCGATTTGCAGGGCATCGAACTCGCTCCAGGTCCAGGGGGCGGAGGTATCCGGGTTATCGCTCCACTGGTAGGAGTAGGTGGCGTAACTGGTGGACAGGTTCTCGGAAGTGCCGTTGTATTCCGTGCCGCCGGTCTTGATGTGGGTGTAAGCGGAGACCTGCGTCGCTGACGCCAGCGCCTTATTCACCATGTGTTCCGTGATGTAATTGATATCGCCGCCGGCGGTCTGGGTGGAGTGGTCCGGGATGTGGTAGAGGTCTTCACGGTATATCTGGCTGTCATCCTGCAGGTAGGTGCTGTCGCCATCGGACGTGGCCTCGTCCACCTTGTCCCAGTGCTCTCCGGAGTCCGGGAACTGCTCGATGATGGCTGTCTCGTCTCCGGCGGCGCTGGGCCGGAAAACGAGGGTGTCCGTCACCGGTGTCAATACCGAGTCCCAGTCCGGCTGGGTGGACGTGGCGTTGACGGTAACCGCGTTGCCCGTCGGCTCGGTAATGCCGATGGTTTCCACGCCGGTGGTGTAGGTATAGGCGTATATCCCCCCGCTCACCACCAGCGCGGTGGAAAGGACGGTAACGAGAAAAAACTTCATACTCACCGCGTCATCCCCGTTCCTCTCGCCGGTCTAGCGCTGTATGACCTCCAGGTAGAATTCCGGGGTGGTTGACCAGCCTTCGCTCCACTCCGAGGTGTTGTCCGAGGTCAGGCAGTAGCCGCCGCCGATGATTTCCACGGTATAGGTGATGGCTTCAGTGGAATGGTTGAGGCTGATCTCGCTCAGTACCGGCGTGGCGTCACCGGGGCCGCTGAAGTAAGCTTTATACTGTATCCAGCGGTCGCCGTCGTGCACGCTGTTGATGGCCGTGCCGCTGTCCGTGTAGTAGTCTCCCGTTCCGGTGGGCCCGTACCAGGTGGCTGAGCTCAGGCCTCCCTCCGTGGCCGCCGAACGTATCTGAAACTGGACGTTGGTGTTGGAGGGTTCGCTGATGGTAAAGGTGATGTTCTGCCAGTCCACGCCGGTGTCCTCTCCGGAGTCATAGGTGGAGGAGATGAGATCGCCGGCGGCGTAGTAGGAGGAAAAGTAAGTCCTTATTTCTTCCAGGACGGGCGTATCACTCCCGTCCGAGGTAAACTCCATATGGTAGTAGAAATTGGGGCCGGACCAGCCCAGGCCGGAGAGGGTGATATTGGCCGTGCCCGCTGACAGGGTATCCCAGCCGTCAAGGGTGCCGGAGGAGTTATACCAGGAGGTGTTGTCCGTGGAGAACTGCACTTTCAGGCCGGTCCCGGACGGCAGGGAGGGGACGTCATAATAGAAGTCGTCTATGCTGACCACCTTTTCCCCGGACAGCAGGTTGACAGAGGTGACGGTGCCGGGTGAATCATAGGTCTCCTCCGTGTAGTTTACCTCCACGTAGACCTGGGTGACCCGGGTGTAGCGATTGAACGGAGGCCCGCCAGTCAGGGCCTCCCGCAGGCCTACCCCGGCCTGGAGATTGTCTATCTCCGTCCAGGTCCAGGCGCTGCCGGTCTGGGGATTGGTGTTCCACTGGTAATAATAGGTGGCGTAGCTGGTGGTGACCAGCTCCTGCGTGCCGTTGTACTCCGCGCCGTTGGTCTTGATGTGGGTGTAGGCGGAGGCCTGGCTGGGCGTATTCAGTGACCGGGCCACCATATAGACCCGCACGTAGTTTATGGTGGCGCCGTCCGGCGCGGTGTGGGCGGGAAGGTTGTACAGGTCTTCCTGCCAGACATCGCTGTTGGTCTGGACGTAGGTGCTGTCGCCGTCGGACGTAGCCTCGTCCACCTTGTCCCAGTGCGCCCCGGAGGCGGGGAACTGTTCGGCGATGCCGGTCTCGTCTCCGGTGGCGCTGGGCCTGAGAGTCTCGGTGTTGGAAGCTCCGGCCGTGCTGGTGAGCTTTACCTGACCGCCGCTTACCGTTACGTTGGCTGAATCGGCTATCTTCGTCTCGTCGTCATAGGTATCGGTCACGCTGTCCGTGAAGGTATCCAGGATGACGTCTCCCGGGCTGGTGGCGGTATCGGTGCGGTTGGCCGTGCCGGCCTCAAAATCGCTCTGGCTGGTCTGGGTAAAGGCGCCCACGGTAGCGGACAGCCCCACCAGGTTGAAGGTGGCCTGCCCGTTCTGCAGGGTGACAATCTGGTAGTTGGGCGTCTCGTTGGCGGAGACCGAGTTGGCGGTATAGAGCTGCATATTCAGGTACTGGTAGGCTTTGGTCAGGGCGCCCACGTTGGTCAGGTGGACGCTGGCCAGGAGGTCTCCGGAGTAAGCGGCGGCGGGGGTGATATCAAAGAGGTCGCCGGTGGGCACTTCCCCGCAGGTGGTGTTTTCCGAGAGGTTATCCGTGACCGTGCTCCAGTCCGGCTGGCTGGCGGAGGTGTTGCTGGTGGCGAAATCGGAGGTAGGGTCAGCGATGCCGATGCTGCTGACGGACGTGGTATAGGTGTAGGCGAAAGCGCCCCCCGAGGCAATGATGGTGACCGCCAGGACTATTAATAAGTATCGCCTCATCTGCCGTACCCCCTACCAATATACAACGGGGGCATAAAGATTACCATAAAGAACCTAAAGATATGATAATGATTTTGTAAACGTTTATAAAGAGGGTGATGGGGGAGGGGGGTAATCTAAAAAAGTCTGGCTCCCCGAGCTGGATTCGAACCAACAACCTAGCGGTTAACAGCCGCCCGCTCTACCATTGAGCTATCGGGGA
>CAZTMR010000041.1:0-12799 GCA_964615345.1 uncultured Dehalococcoidaceae bacterium
GTTAATTCACCGATAGCCCGGCGCCGGACTTTCAGCTACGCCATACCTCCCGGACTGGACATACGGAACGGCCAGGCGGTATGGGTGCCCTTCGGTGAGAAGACGCTGCAGGGGGTGGTCCTGGAGATATCCCCGTTCCCATCAGTCGAAGAGACGAGGGAAATAATCGGCGTCACCGAGCCGGAGGCGGTCTTAACAACCGTTCAAATATCCCTGGCGCGCTGGATAAGCGATTACTACCTCTCACCCCTCTTCGACGCAGTGTCCCTGTTCCTGCCTCCCGGATTCGAACGCAAAGCGATTACCCTTGTTTCCGTAACGGCCCCCGCTGATGACCCCAGAACATCCTCCCTCACGCCCACCCAGAAATATGTCTTCATGGCCGCCAGCCGGACCGGAAGTGTTTACCTTAGAGAACTCGAAAAGGGATTAGGCAAGAAGAAGGCCCGGGCAGCCGTATCCCAGCTGGCAAGCAGGGGACTGGTTGCCCGGAACTATGAAAACGAGCCTCCCAGGGTCAGCCCAAAGGCGGTATTATACGCGAGTCTGAATGTTCCGGCGGCTCAAGCTAAGGAGATGGCCGAAGAATTGCGCCGGAAGAAGGCGACCAGACAGGCAGCCATTCTCCAGTTCCTGGCAGGACGGGCGGACCCGGTCCCATGGCCGGAGGTAAGCCTCCAGACCGGAAGTAACCGCAGCACGGCAAACAGCCTGCTCCAAAATGGGGTAATGGAGTTTCAAAAGGTGGAGGTAAAGCGTGAGCCGATTTCTTACGATCGGATTACTTATGCCGAACCTCCGGAACTGACTCCCTCCCAAAAATCAGCGCTGGGGAGAATCACCAGCGCTTTGACCCGGGCACAGGCGACACCGCCGGTATTCCTGCTGCACGGCGTTACCGGCAGCGGCAAGACCGAGGTTTACCTGCGGGCACTGGCAGAGACCATAAAACAGGGCAAACGCGGTATTGTCCTGGTGCCGGAAATCTCCCTGACCCCGCAAACAATCGAGAGATTCGCCGCCCGTTTTCCGCACCGGGTGGCGGTCATTCACAGCCGGCTTTCCAGTGGTGAACGCTTCGACGAGTGGCACCGCGTCCGGAGGGGAGAAGCCGACGTCGTAATCGGGCCCCGGAGTGCGGTCTTTACCCCCCAGCCCGAGCTGGGACTTATCATTATGGATGAAGAGCACGAGTGGACTTATAAACAGACCGATGCCTCCCCCGGATACCACGCTCGTGACGCGGCCCTGAAGCTGGCCGAACTGACCGGAGCCTCCGTTCTTCTGGGCAGCGCCACCCCGGACATACAGACCTATTACCGGACCAGCAGAGGGGAATATGAGTTGCTGCCTCTCCCCGGCCGGGTGGTACCACAACCTGATGCTGCCCTGCCGACAGTGGAAGTAGTGGACCTGCGCAGCGAGCTCAAAGCCGGCAACAGCGGTCTGTTCAGTCGGTCCCTGTTCCGGGCGATAGCAGAGGCGCTGTCCCGCCGGGAACAGGTTATCCTGTACCTCAACCGGAGAGGGGGAGCCACGACAGTGCAGTGCCGCCGCTGCGGTTACGTGTTTCGCTGCCGGCGATGCGAGGTTTCCCTGACCCAGCACATCACGAAAGACGCCCTGGTCTGCCACCAGTGCAACTATAAAATACCCGTACCGCAGAGCTGCCCCCGATGCCGGAGCCGGGAAATTAAATTCCTGGGAACCGGGACGCAGAAACTGGAGCAGGCCGCCGGCTCAGCTTTCCCTGGAGCCCGGCTACTGCGCTGGGATAGTGACGTTACCGCCGGGAAGAACTCCCACGAAAAGGTATTAAGCCAGTTCCGCAACCACCAGGCAGATATATTAATCGGGACGCAGATGGTAGCCAAGGGACTGGATTTACCTCTGGTGACGGTGGTCGGAGCAATCGATGCCGATACCGTTCTATATTTACCCGATTTCCGCGCCACGGAACGGACTTTCCAGCTTCTCAGCCAGGTGGCGGGCAGAGCCGGGCGGGGCATGAGCGGAGGGAAGGCCTTTATCCAGACCTACTCCCCTGAGCACTATGCAATCAGGGCGGCGGCCAGTCATGACTACGGGGATTTTTTCAACCGCGAAATCTCCTGCCGCCGGCAGTTCAACCTCCCCCCGTACACACAGCTTGTCTTGCTTACCTATGCCCATACCAACCAGTTCCGCTGCCGGCAGGAAACAGAAAGGATGAGACGTCACCTCAATGAAAAGAGAGACCAACAGGGAATTGACGACGTTGCCATCGTCGGGCCGGCTCCGGCCTTCGTTTCCCGCCGAAGAGGCCGCTTCCGCTGGCAAATCATTTTACGCGGGAGCGGGGTTAACGCTTTCCTTTCCTCTGTACCCTTCCCGCAGGGATGGACGGTTGACGTTGACCCGGTCAGTTTGCTCTAATAGACAGTGACCGAAAAAACGAATCCGGTAATTCTTCCTCAGGAGAGTAAATGGCAATTTTACCTATTCGCACGCTGCCCGACCCGGTGCTCAGGCAGAAAGCAAAGCGGGTGCGGAACATTGATGCCCCGATAAAGCGCCTTATCAACGACATGGTAGAGACACTACACGCCGAACCGGGACGGGCGGGGCTGGCCGCACCACAGGTAGGTGTCTCCCTCCGGGTAATCGTCATCGACCAGCCGGAAGAGGGAGACATTGTTATCATTAACCCGGAAATTGTGCGCCGAAAAGGCGAACGCATCCTGGATGAAGGTTGTCTCAGTATACCCGGTTATTTCGGTCAGGTCACCCGCGCCGAAGCAGTTACCGTCAAGGGGCGTGACCGGACCGGGAAGGAAGTACGGATTAAAGCGGACGGGCTACTGGCCCAGGCCCTGGAACACGAGATAGACCATCTGGACGGCACACTCTACGTAGACCATCTTGAGAGTACGGAAGAACTGCGCCGGGTAGAACCGGAAGAAGCCCCGGAGTAGGCCGAAGAGGTTACTCATCCGTTCCCGTATGTCACTTAACATCCAGCGCTTCACGCCCGAACCCTGCCCCGGCCACCTGTGTTGACAGGCGCCAGAAAAGAGACTAGAATAGCTAATTGCGACTCGAAAAATGTTAAAGCCCAGACGCAAGCATGCAGAGTAATTGGCAGCCCAAGCCCGGTGACCGGGTCTTTCGCCCCCGAAGAATCAAGCGTTTCCGCTTGAGACGGGTCCTGGGAGTATCAGCGGTATTCAGCGCCGGTTACGGGAATGTCGGCTCTTCCATTTATTATGCCCTCGGCATTGTCGCCCTGGTGTCCATGGGAGCGACACCCGTAGCACTGGGGATTGCCGGGATACTGTTTATTTTCACCGCTCTCACCTATGCCGAAGGCAGCGCCATGCTGCCTGAAGCCGGAGGCTCGGCCAGCTTCGCCCGTCATGGCTTCAATAACTTTATCGGGTTCGTGGCCGGATGGGCGTTAATGCTCAGTTACATCGTCACCATCTCCATCTCAGCCTTCACCATCCCGCCCTACCTGGGGTTTTTCTGGGAGCCTTTTAAAGACTCCGCCTTTATCGGCACGCTGGCTTCTATCGGCATCGTCGTTTTTCTGATGGGGATAAACGTTATAGGCATTAAAGAGACCTCCTTTATGAACGTGGGGGCCGCCGTCATAGATATACTGACTCAGGTTTCGCTGGTAGTCATCGGGTTTATCCTGCTCTTCAACCCGACGGTTCTGGTACAGCGTATCATCGGCAACTGGCCGACGACGGAGAATCTAATCCTCGGCATCGCGCTGGCTTCTATCGCTTACACCGGGATCGAAACCATGTCCCAGATGGCTGAGGAAACCAGGCAGCCGGAAAAAAAGGTGCCCAGGGCGCTGGTAATGATGATAGCGGCCGTGCTGGTGATTTTTGCCGGTATCTCTCTGGTGTCACTCTCCGCCATGTCCCCGCAGGAGCTGGCCTCGGACTGGGCCAGGGACCCGGTGGCCGGTATTGCCGCCAACCTGCCCTCGGAAATAATCCGCATCGTGCTCAAGCCGCTGATCGCCCTTCTTGCCGGTACCATACTGCTGATCGCCACCAACGCCGGCCTGATCGGTATCTCAAGACTTGCCTTTTCCATGGGCAGCCACAGGCTGATACCGCCGTTTCTGAGCAAGATACACCCCGAATTCAAAACCCCTTTCGTTGCCATAATTCTGTTCAGCGTCATCGCGGTTATCATCCTGATACCGGGTTTCTTTGCCACCGATGTCTTTAAAAACATGGGCGCGCTGTACGCGGTCGGCTCTCTGATGGCTTTCATGTTTGCCCACGCTTCCATAATCAGCCTGCGCATCAGGCAGCCAAAGATGCCAAGACCGTTCAAGCTGGGAGGAAACATTAAAATCAGGGAGAGGGAAATACCGTTGAGCGCCGTCGCCGGGTTAATATCCCTGGCGGTTATCTGGGTCATCATCCTGATAACCGAGCCTTACAGTCGGTGGGTTGGTCTCGCCTGGATGGTGGGCGGGCTGGCAATATACTACTTTTACCACCGGAGGGGAGAGTCATCCGAGAACAATCTCCCACAGAATCAGAACCGAAACCAGCCGTAAAAAAGTATTGTAGTTTTTTACCCGCAGAATTATAATTAACGCCGAACAGTTATACCAGAGAGGAAAATGAGCTTTCGGAAGATTTTGGTCCCGGTGGTGGGTGCAGCCGCCGATGAAGAAGCGATGAAGCTCGCCTGCCGGCTGGCCAAGAAAGACAAAGGCAAGATCTGGTCTGTCTATGTGGTCACCATTAAACGGGCCTTGCCGCTGCATGCCGAGATAGAGTCCGATATTCAAAAAGCCGAGGAAGTGCTTGACCACGCCGAAATGACCGCAGAAGAAGAAGGCTGCGAGATAGAAACGGATGTCCTCCAGGCACGAGAGGCAGGGCCGGCCATCATTGATGAGGCAGTAGAACGCAAGGTGGATGTAATTGTGATGGGCGTAAATTATAAAAAGAGGTTCGGCCAGTTCAGCCTGGGAAACGTGGTACCGTACGTCTTGAAGAACTCGGTCTGTCCGGTTATCCTGTACCATCAATAGAGTGAAAGTCAGGGGTTAGCGATGAAAATAATGATTGTGGGGTGTGGAAGAGTCGGCGCCCAGTTAGCCGGACTACTCGATACGGAAGGCCATGAGGTCACGGTACTTGATATCAGCGCGAACAGCTTCCGCAGGCTGGAACCTACCTTTAGTGGCACGGCACTGGTAGGTAACGGCATTGACGAGGCGGTGCTGCGCCGGGCCGGAGTGGAAGAAACGGATATTTTTGTGGTTCTGACCCAGGGAGATAACCGGAACGTGATGTCAGCCCAGATTGCCAAGCACATCTTTCACGTGCCCAGAGTAATCTGCCGGATATACGACCCTCTGCGCCAGGAGCTATATGATACCCTGGGGCTGGAAGCGTTTAGCCCGACTACCATCTTCGCCCAGATGATTAGAGAAAAGATAGAGGGCTGAGGAGAAATATGTACATTATTATTATCGGCGGCGGAAGAGTCGGCTACTATCTGGCAAAAGCCCTGCTCGATGAAGACCATGAAGTACTCATCATAGAAAAGAACGCCGCCTTTTGTGACATTATCACCGAAGAGATGGGCAGCATATGCATCCGGGGCGACGGCTGTGAGGCGGCCACACTGGAAGAGGTGGGCACGGGGCGAGCCGATATGCTGGTGGCGGTTACCGGAGATGACGAAGACAACCTGGTTGCCTGCCAGGTGGCCAAGCACAAATTCAACGTACCCCGCACTATCGCCCGGATCAGAAACCCGCAGAACGAACGCATTTTCAAGGCGCTGGGGATAGATGTCACCGTGAGCACCACCAATATTATTCTGGAAATGATTGAAAAAGAAGTCCCAACCCATCCCCTGACTCACCTGCTGACGCTCAGCGATTCCGGCCTGGAAATCGTCGAAATAAGGATACCGCCGGGTTCCACCAGCATCGGCAAACCGATTAAAGAACTCGCCTTCCCGGCTGACAGCAAACT
Source organism: uncultured Dehalococcoidaceae bacterium (assembly GCA_964615345.1). Taxonomy (GTDB): domain Bacteria; phylum Chloroflexota; class Dehalococcoidia; order Dehalococcoidales; family RBG-16-60-22; genus JACZSH01. The sequence continues at coordinate 6,006 of CAZTMR010000041.1, forward strand.
GGCCCTGATAATACCGGCGGACCGCAACCCTCACATACCCAATCCCAACTCCACCCTGCACGAAGGCGACCAGATAGTAGCGTTGACTACTCCAGAGATGGAGCAGGCCCTCCGCACCGCGCTGACCGGTACTTGAACCGCCGGACCGGGTAAGCGCGGCGCCGCCACCGCACCGGCAAGCGGCAAGCCGCGGTAAAAGAAAAGAGAAACGGTTATCTATGGCCTATCCGGTCAACAGAAGGCAAGCTGGAGTCATAGCGTGAGCCGGTCCGATAAATGCTGGATACTGATTATAAGCTGTCTGGCCGCCATCATCATCCTGGGCGGCACCGTAATCTGGCTGAAGCACACCCCGGAACAACCCCTGGAAATCAGCCTGCCTCCTGATTCGCCGGTCGCACGAGGCGATATTTACGTGGGCGGCGAAGTGAATAACCCCGGCTATTACCCTCTGAAAGAAGGAGATACCATCAGCGGGATTCTCCGGGCGGCCGGAGGAACCACTCCACGCGCGGACACCGGACGGCTTGAGCTACACGTGCCCGGTGTTTCCGGAAAAGAGCTGCCGCAAAAAATAAGCCTTAACCGGGCCGAAGCCTGGCTGCTGGAAGCGCTACCCGGTATCGGTGAGACCAGAGCAAAGGCGATAATCGATTACCGGGAGCAGCACGGGCCGTTCCGGCACACCGGAGAATTAACCAACGTGGAAGGCATCGGTACGGCCACCTACGAGAAAATCAAGAACCTGGTAACCGTGGCGGAGTGACGGGGTCCGGTTTTGCTTATTTACCTCAGCGGCGCCTGGCTAAGCGGTATCCTTCTCGGGGATAAGTTCCATTTGCTCTTGACCGCCACGTTCATCAGTCTTGGTCTTGTCCTGCTACTCTTTCTGTTACGGCGGCACCGAAAAACACTGGTTCTGGCCATTCTGGGTCTGTTGACTTTACTGACCGGCGCGGCCCACGCCCACTCCAGCCTGTATACAATAGACGAAGGAACTCTCCGGTACTATAACAACCGGCCGGCCGGTGAAATCAGAGGAATGGTAGCCAGCGACCCCGATGTCAAGGAAAACAGCACCCATCTCACGCTACAGGCTACCACAGTAAAAACGGCCGGAGGGTGGCGGGAGGTAGACGGCAGGGCACGGCTGTTCGTCCCCAGGTACCCCGAATACCGGTATGGAGATATACTGCAGGTAAGCGGCCAGCCAAGAACACCGGGCCGTCTCGATAACTTCGATTATCAGGGGTACCTGGCCCACCGGGGAATTCATACCGTTCTGGTCTATCCGGAAATAACCGTGCTGGAAAGAGGCAAAGGATTCCCTTTACTGGACTGGATTTACGCGGCCCGCGGCGATGTTTCTCAGACGCTGTCCAGGGTGCTGCCGGAGCCTCAGGCGGCACTGGCCCAGGGCATGGTGCTGGGCATACGCGGCAACATCCCGTCATCAACCCGGGACGCTTTTGCCCGGACCGGTACCGCCCACCTGCTGGCGATATCGGGTCTGCATCTGGGTATCATCGCCGGGAGCGCACTCGCCGCCGGCAGCCGGATTTTCGGACGCCGTCACCATTTACATATCTGGCTGGCGCTGGCGGTTATCTGGCTGTACGCTTTAGTTACCGGTTTGCACCCGCCTGTGGTGCGGGGCGCTATCATGGCCACCGTTTTTCTGGCCGCCGAGATTTCAGGACGCCAGCGGAACGCTTTTGTAGCTCTCCTGCTCGCCGCGGCGGTAATGGTCGGGATTAGCCCTTATATTCTGGGAGACGCCTCTTTCCAGTTGAGTTTCCTGGCTATGTCAGGCCTGGTTTTTCTATACCACCCTTTCCGAAATACGGGGAGAAGGATAGTCCAGGCATCGTTAGGGGATGAAGGAAAGCTGGTACCGCTGGCCAATCTGACCGTGAACGGGTTCAGCGCCACCCTGGCGGCCATAGCCGCCGTCTGGCCGGTTATCGCCCACTACTTCGGCATTTTCTCGCTGGTGGGGCCCCTCGCCACCTTCCTCACCCTTCCGGCACTGCCGGGTATAATCACCACCGGCATCATCAGCGGTATCCTGGGACACATAGCCCTTCCGGTGGCCCAGGTCTTCGGCTGGTTGAACTGGCTGTTTCTCTCCTATGTTTTGTGGCTGGTAAACGGCCTGGCAGCCTCCCCGCTGTCATCGTTCAGCGTTGAATCGATAAGCCCCCTGTTCCTCTGGAGCTATTACCTGCTGCTGGTTGCAGCTATTTGCTTCGGTCGGAAAAGAAAGTCGCTTCCAGCGCCAGAAATAACCGCCGCGCTTAAATCGAGGTTAAGCTCTACCCTGGTTTTTAGCGCGCGACACCGGAAATGGGTGGTCTCCCTGCTACTGCCAGCAGCCGCCCTGATTGCGCTTGCCGCCACCACCATGCCTGACGGCATCGTCCAGGTATCTTTCCTGAATATCGGCCAGGGAGATGCCATTCTGGTGCAGAAAGGGCAGCAGCAAATACTGGTCGACGGCGGCCCCAATCCGCTGGCGATAAGCCGGGAAACAAGCCGCAAAATGCCCTTCTGGGACAGGAGCATTGACCTGGTGGTGCTGACCCACCCCGATAGCGACCATCTGGCCGGCCTGGTGGAAGTGATGCGGCGATACCGGGTTAAGCACGTCCTGTATCCCGGCATTGACCTTGAGTCGCCGCTCTACGAGGAGTTTCAAAAGCTCATCAGGGAGAAAAACATCACCAGCACCACCGCGCGGTCCGGGCAAGTCATAGAGATGGGTGAAGAGGTGAAGCTGGAAGTGCTCAACCCCCTGTCTCCACCTCTAACCGGGACCGGAGGCGACCCGGACAACAACAGTATCGTTTTGCGACTGGAAACAGGTAACGTACACTTTCTGCTGACCGGAGATATAAGGCGGGAAGCCGAATTCAGGCTTATCACCAGCGGAACCGACCTCAGAAGCGAGGTGCTGAAGATTGCCCATCATGGCTCTGAGACATCGTCCAGCCCGGAGTTCCTGGCGGTAGTCCAACCGCAGGCAGCCGTCATTTCGGTCGGGGCCGGGAACAAGTATGGCCTCCCCGACGAAGAAGTACTGCACCGCCTCAGCCAAAACCCCGGCCTGGAAAGCGTGTACCGCACCGACCGTCACGGAACGATAGATTTTATTACCGACGGGGAAAGGTTATGGGTGAAGACAGCCGGCGAGCTGGATTGACTCTGTGTGTTATAATAGCGTCAAGGATGGGCGCTCCACGGTAATAGAATAGAAGGATGGCAATCAGCATGTTAACCTGGATAGGCATCGCCGCAATCGCAGTCCTGATTATCGTTTTCTTCGTCGTCCGGGGAAAACGCTAGCCGTTTTCTCCTTAAATCACCGACAGCCAGTTTATTTCTTATCCCGGACAGACTCCGGCGAGCAATGTTTCCTGCGTGCGTGTGCCTGAAGGTTAACCCCCTCTGCACCTGCCCCGTACCACCGGAACGGCGTGTTCTCTCTTCCGCCTTACCCCGGACTGCTTCTTGCTGGATTGGGCAAGGCAAATAGGCTATAATGATATAAAGCCCTGGAGTGCGCAGTCATTGAAAGCTTTTTTTCGCGAGTTAGTGTTAACCGCGGCTTTCGCCGCAGGTATTTTCTTCGTGCTGCAAGCCACGATAGCCAGCTTCATCGTGGTTGGCATCAGCATGGAGCCGAACCTGGAAAACGGCCAGCGTCTGCTGGTGAGCAAGGTCTCTTACTATTTGCACGAACCGGAGAGAGGCGATATCCTGGTATTTCAACCACCCGAGAACGGAAGGGAGGACTACATCAAGCGAGTCATAGCCCTGCCCGGGGACACCGTGGAAATTAGAAAGAACACCGTTTACCTGAACGGTTCACCACTGGAAGAAGCTTACATCAAGAGCTCGCCAAAGTACAAGATGCCCGAAACCACCGTGCCGGAGAACCACTACTTCGTGCTGGGAGATAACCGCAACAACAGCAGCGATTCGCACAACGGGTGGCTGGTCCCGCACCAAAACATAGTCGGCAAAGCCTGGCTTTCTATCTGGCCGCCGGATAAATGGGGTGTAGTCGCTCTGGAGGAACAAACCACCGCCGCGGTGAGTCGTTAGGCACCGCAGTGAGCTTTCGCCGGTAAAAACGGGAACCGTAACACCAGAGGAATGGCAAAATGGACGGCGTCGAGGAAATTTTCCTGAAATCGGGCGCTTTGCTCAAAGGGCATTTTCAGCTTACCTCCGGGAGGCACTCCCCGGTCTACTGGGAGAAGTTCTTGGTTATGCAGTTTCCCCGCCTGACCGAGCAGCTCTGCGGTATGATTGCCGCGCACTTCCGGGACCGGGACGTCCAGGCAGTGGCCGGACCGACTACCGGCGGCATCATCCTGGCCCACGAAGTCGGGCGCCAGATGGGAACGCGCAGCCTCTACGCGGAAAGGGAAGGCGGGGCCAGGGTCTTCCGGCGCGGCTTCAACATCGATCCCGGAGAGCGCGTCCTGGTCGTGGATGACATTCTCACCACCGGAGGCTCCGTCCGGGAGGTGATGGCGGCGGTGAGCGAGCGGGGAGGGAGGGTAATCGGCGTCGGCGTGCTGGTAGACCGCTCCGGAGGCAGGACAGACTTCGGCGTGCCGCTCTTCAGCTGTCACCGCGCCGGGACGACGGCGTACCTGCCGGAAGAGTGCCCGCTGTGCCGGGAAGGCATCCCCCTGGTCAAGCCGGGCAGCAGCTAGCCACCGCCCGGACCAACGCCGGGTACGGCAATCGTTTTCCAGTTTATGTCAAGCCTCCGTTTTCACGGTCGTGATTGACCGGGAAACCCGTCCGGACATGGCGGGCCAGGGCGAGGTGTACTATAATAAGAGCCAGCCCGCCCAAGGAGGCAACCCATGGAAATCGTCGCTCTGGTCGCAGTCTTTATCGTCGTTACCGTGCTGGCAGTGCTCCTGGCCGTTTACTCCGCCCGGCTGAAATACGAGAACCGGTTCCGGCAATGGCAGGTAGCGGAGACGCAGCGCAGAGAGATGGAAAAGACGCGAGCGGTAAGGGAAGCCATCCAGCAGAGCCGGGTGGTCCTCGGGGGCAAGTTTACCGAACAGATGACCCCCTACCTGCCCCAGTTCAACTACGATCCCACCGAGGCCCGCTTCATCGGCAACCCAATCGATTTCATCGTCTTTCCCGGCCTCTCCCGCGGCGAACCGGAAGAAATCGTCATCATGGAAGTGAAATCGGGTCGGACCGGGCAGCTGACCGGCGCGCAGCGCAAAATCCGCCAGCTAATCGAAGACGGCATGGTAAGATGGGAGCTGCTGCAGAAACCGCCGGGGCCAGGCGAGCCCGGCTAGCCCCGCCCGAAGTGACGGCGCAACTGTGCCGAATCGAGCTGGATGAGAGTGGGACGGCCGTGGGGACAGGTATGGGGCAGCTCCACCGCTTCCAGTTGGCGCACCAGCGCCCGCATCTCGGCACCGGACAGCCCCTGCCCGGCCCGCACCGCCCCGCGGTGACAGGCAATCGATATCGCCACCTTCTCCTCGAAATCGTCACCCCTCCCCTCATCGACCAGCGAATCGAGCAACTCCCGTAACACCGGCAACCAGTCCCCGGAGACCAGTTCCGGCACCGCCCGCACCAGGTAGGCGCGCTCGCCGAACGGCTCGATATCGAACCCGAACCCGGACAGTTCCCGGTAGCGCCGGCGCATCACCCCGTCCTGCTGCGGAGAAACCTCGAAGGTAGCCGGCGCCAGCAGTCCCTGCGACGACACCTCCCGCGCCCGGTGCTGGCGCTTCACCGCCTCGTAAACGACCCGCTCGTGGGCGGCATGCTGGTCGATAAGGTAGAGGCCGTCCGGCCCCTCGGCGACGATGTAGCTGCCCATCACCTGGCCGACCACGCGCAATACGGGCAGGGTGGAGGTCAGCGGGGTGGCCGCAGCATCGGTTTCTCCGGTCGCTTCCGGAAAAAGAGCCTTTTTCCCGCCGCCGGCGGGCGGCGCCGGCGGACGAAAGACGGCGGCCGGCTCCTCAACGCGGGGAGCGGACGACTGCGCCAGCAGGGTGGAACGCACCGCCTTCTGCACGGCGACGAAAACGCGGCGCTCGTCCCGAAATTTTACTTCGCTTTTGGCGGGATGGATATTAACATCGACCTCCCCCGGCGGCAGGTCAAGGTTGATTACCGCCAGCGGGTGTTTGCCGGCGGGCAGCAGCCCGTGGTAGGCCTCCTCCACCGCCCAGGAGAGGAGACGACTGTTCACGGCGCGGCGGTTCACGAACAGGCTGATATAGTTCCGGCTGGACCGGCCCAGCGACGGCGCGCCGATGCGGCCGCTCACCCGCGGCACAGCCTCCCTGTCTGACCAGTCGCTCTCCCTGATTTCCAGCGTCTCCCGGGCCACGGCGTCGCCGTACACGGCGACAAGGGAGTCCACCAGGTTGTCCTTCCCGGGAGTACGCAGCGACTGGCGGCCGTCAATGACGAGCCGGAAAGCCACCTCCGGGTAAGCCAGCGCGTACCGGCTGACCACGGCGGCGATACGCCCGCTCTCGGCGACCGGCGACTTTAAGAACTTGAACCGGGCGGGCACCTTCCGGAACAGCCCGGTCACGGAAACAGTCGTCCCCGCCGGTCTGCCCTGGGCCGCCCGTTCGACCATCATCCCGTCCTCGACGACCACGCGGCAACCCTCCGGGCTGTCCCCGCTGCCGCTGGCCAGCTCCACCCGGGCCACGGCGGCGATGCTGGGCAGCGCCTCGCCGCGGAAGCCGAGGCTGCGAATGGCGAACAGGTCTTCC
>CAZTMR010000042.1:0-1913 GCA_964615345.1 uncultured Dehalococcoidaceae bacterium
GTATGTCTGGGAAATCCCGGCCAGCAGTCCGGCTAACGCCACGCCGGCCACGCCGATGGTAAGCATGATGCGCGGCCCGACGCGGTCGGCAAGCCACCCGGCCGGCACCTGGCTGAAGCCATAAGCGAGGTTGAAAGCGGAAACGAGAACGCCGGCCTGGGTATAATCCAGGCTCAGTTCGTCACGGATAAAAGGCAGTAGCGGCGTGAGCAGCGCTGACACTAGGTGGTGCCCGGTATGTGCCAGCACAAAAAGGGGAAGCAACCCCAGGAAAACCGTTCGAATATTGAAATTCCTGATGGTAGTATCCTTTCTGGAGTGGCCTGTTCTCAGCCCGGTTTTCTCTGTCCCGGGTTGCCAATATTATAAATCCTGGTTTCCGGAAAGACAAGTTCCACCCCTGTATTACGAGCCAGAATTGACTGGTAGTGGTACACATTTACCGGCCGGGGCGTGATATAATAGTGTCTGATAACCCAGGAGGTGAATAATGGCGCAGGATAATCCGGGAAAAGAAGATATCAAGGCAGAAGTATACCGGCTGACGGATATGGTTGGTTATCAGGAAGGCTCCGTGGTCAGCCGGACCATTATCGAGCAGAAGACCGGCACTTTAACCTTGTTCGCTTTCGGGCAGGGACAGGGACTCAGTGAGCACACCGCGCCCTTCGACGCGCTGGTCTATATCCTGGACGGCGAAGCCGAGGTTGCCATTTCCGGGCGGGCGTTCCGCGTCGCTACTGGCGAGATGATAATAATGCCGGCCGATGAACCGCATGCTCTGAAGGCCCTGACCCGTTTCAAGATGCTGCTGGTTATGATACGTTCCGGAAGCTAGCGGGTCGGGAAAAGGAGGTGGTTTGCCAGATGAAGCGGATATTGACCCCTCTGGTACCGGAACCTGCCGGGCATTACTCTCAGGCGATTGTGCACCAGGGCCTGGTCTACGTCTCGGGTCAACTGCCGGTAGACCCGGAAGCTGGAGGCAAAAGCATCGGCTCCATCGAGGAGCAGATGGAGCAGACTCTGGAAAACCTGTCCCGCATACTGGAGGCTGCCGGTTCCAGCCTTAACCGGGTCCTCAAGACAACCGTATACATCTCTGATATCGGGCTGTGGGGCAGGGTCAACGAGGTATACGCCCGGACATTCGGGGAGCATCGTCCGGCGCGCGCCGTAGTCCCCACCCGGGAACTGCACGGCGGGTACCAGGTGGAGATGGACGCCATCGCCGCCATCGAGGACTGATTACCTGAAAGTAAGGTAAAGCATGAAACCTTCGGGTCAGCTTGTCTGCCGGCACTGCCGGAGAACCTATTCACTCGATGAGCCGAGGTGGCAGTGTCGTTGCGGTTCCGCGCTGGACATTGAGTTCCAGCCGGTGTTCGATTCAGCCGCCATCCGGCGCAGAAAGCCTGCTATGTGGCGTTACCGGGAAGCCATACCGCTCCGGAATGACGCTTCCATTATCTCCTTCGACGAAGGATTTACCCCGCTGGTAACGGAAAACTTTAACGGCAGAACGGTCTTTATCAAACAGGACCACCTGTTTCCCACCGGCTCTTTCAAGGACCGGGGCGCCTCAGTTCTGGTCAGCAAAATGAAGGAACTCGGCATCGGGAAAGCCGTGGAGGACTCTTCGGGAAACGCCGGTACCGCTATCGCTGCCTACTGTGCCCGGGCGGGAATCGATTGTCGTATTTTTATCCCGGAAGGAACTTCAGCCGGTAAAATAGCCCAGATTCAGCTTTACGGTGCCGTCCTGGACCGGGTGGTGGGCAGCCGGGAGGATACCGCGGCCGCCGCTTTGCGGGCAGCCCGGGGCACCTACTACGCCAGTCACGCCTGGAACCCGTTCTTCTTCCAGGGAACAAAAACGTTCGCTTTTGAAGTGTGCGAACAGCTTGACTGGA
>CAZTMR010000042.1:1923-12779 GCA_964615345.1 uncultured Dehalococcoidaceae bacterium
AGCGCCGGACACCGTCGTTTTACCGGCCGGCAACGGCACACTGGTTATCGGCGCCGCCATCGGCTTCACCGAGCTTTTAAGCGCCGGGCTAACCGACAGGCTCCCGCGTCTTATCGCTGTCCAATCGGCAAACTGTGCCCCGCTGTACAGAGCATTCCGGCAAAACCCGGTGCAGGCGCCCTCAGTTACCGGAAAAGAGGCCCTCGCCGAAGGGATTTTCGTAGCCGTACCGGTCAGGGGAGGGCAGGTGATTGAGGCGGTCCGGGAGAGCAAAGGGGATTTCTTTACCGTGGCCGAAGACGAGATTGAAACCGCACTGCGGGAGATGGGGCGCAGGGGTTACTTTATTGAGCCTACAGCCGCGGCCACAATTGCCGGGCTGAAAAAATACCTGCCGTTATCCGCTCCCGGTGAAGTCATCGTTTCCGTGATTACCGGACACGGCCTGAAGACCACCGGCAAAATCCTGTCTCTGCTGGGAAAGCGTTGAAGCCGGCTCCTTTATACCGGCAGGAGTCTTTTGGGGAACCTGGCGACCACGGTATAATTGGGGTCGACGACGTTGCCGATGCGCATTGTCCCGGCCTGTGAAATTGCCTGGAAGGCCTCCCACTTATCAAACCCGTAATCCTTGACCAGCCAGCTGACCAGCTCCACCTGCGCGATGCGCACGCAATCCATCAACGGCCGTCCGCTGCCCGTGGTCATGATGTGCGTATCGTCCTCCAGTCGAGGCCACTCGATACTTTTCCCCTTTCGCACTTCAAGCTTGAGAGTCACCTCGGCGGTCGTCTCCAGGGCTACCCCGCAAAGCTCGCCGTCTCCCTGCGCGGCGTGGACATCCCCGAAGAAGAAATAGCCCCCGCGTACCCACACCGGAAACAGGACGGTGGTCCCCTCTTTCGTCTCGATGCAGTCCATATTGCCGCCGTACTCACCCGGCGTAATGGACATCTCCACCCGTCCGAACCGGGGCGCTACTCCCATGCAGCCCAGGAACGGGTGCAGCGGAATCTCGATTCTTTTTATCCGGCTTTTGGCCGGCTCCCAGGTGCCCGTGTTCCGCTGCCGGTCCAGCTGCCAGTGGAACCTTTTCTCCGGCAGGGGTTCATTCAGGAACAGCCGTTTCCCCGGTACCTCCCCGGTCAACCCGGCGAAATGCGTCCGGTGCTTTGACCATGCCGAGTCCCGGTTCAGTTCTATGCGCCGAATGTGTACTGCCAGTGTATCTCCCGGCTCGGCTCCTTCCACGTAAACCGGACCCACCTGGGGGTTGGACTCGCGAAAGGAGGTGGCCTCACTCCGTTGTTTTTGCGCTTCGACGAGTATCTCCATGTTTTTGTCGTAACCTTCCGCGTCCCGCGTCTCGGCGATGACGGTGTCCCCGCTCCGGATGACCAGCGCCGGTTCGTAAGGGCCGAAGGTATAGTAGTAAAGACCTGGTTCCAGACGGTGAATCTTGCCGTTGCTCATAACCACTCCTCTCCGCAAGTGTGCGGTAAGACGCCCGCCTTTTCTCTGAAGGCCTGCTTTTTTCATTTTCCGGCGGGGACTTCTCTGCGAGTATTCTGCCGTAATTCTATCACTGGCGCGCCATCGGGCGCTACCGGCGGTGACCCCCGCTCCTGCTTCTCCAGGTATGCCGTGAAAAGTCCTCACCTGTTGACAAGAAGGGGAAATTAGTGGTATTGTCTGTGACAAGCTAGGGCTAGTGCGGGGGGGTAGTTGACAAAATAAAATAACCGTGCTAACGTTACCCACGAGGAATCCAAGCTGGAAAAGAAGTGGATGTCTCCCGCAAGGGGCGGATTGATTAAAGTAAAGTTTGTCTGCTAGTATCAATTAAATCTAAAGTGTATAGGGGCATTTGTCCCTTGAAGGGGGTGGTAGATGACATAATATGGTAATAAGATTATCATTAGAGGTTTGTACTCATCAAAGGAGGTTTAAGAATTGAAGAAAATTGTTGGTATATTGTTTGCCGTAGTTCTGATTTCTTCGCTGCTACTGGCAGCGTGTGCACAGCCAGAACCGGCCCCTTCGCCGACGCCAGCACCAAGCCCCTCACCCTCACCCTCACCGTCACCATCTCCCACCCCGGCGCAGCCGGCTGAGACCATTACCTGGATTGGCCAGGATGACAACCCGACCACTACTGACACGTATATAACATTCGAAAGAGTATCCAAGAGAATCGAAGCTGCCAGTAACGGGCGTCTGAAGATACAGGCCAACGAGGGCGGTGCTATCGTTCCCGCGGATACCGAGCTTACCGCGGTCGACCGCGGCGCTCTGGATGTGGCCCACAACGGCCCCATTCTCTGGGTAGGCGAGCTTCCGAATGCTCCTCCGTTTTCCATGACGGTCGGTGGTCCTACCGCCGCTCAGTACTACTTCTGGTACATGCATGGTAACGGCCTTGAGCTGATGCAGGAAATGTTCGACGACGCCGGCCTGAACGTCAAGCCGATAGCCGCTACCACCCGCGAACCGGAAACGTTCCTCTACACTTCTTTCGAGATGAACGAGCCGGAGGACCTGGCCGGTAAGAAGATGCGGCTCCTCGGTGACGAGGCGGTAATCTTCGGTAATCTGGACGTAGCCGCTGTCTCCACTCCCAGCCCGGAAATCTACGAGGCGATGCAGCGCGGCGTGATTGACGGCTTCCAGCACAGCAGCCTGGCAGTTGACATGCCCATGGGCTTCCAGGAAATCGTTGATTACGCCTACGTGTCTCCGGTCCGGCAGCCCACCGATATGTATATCTACATCGTCAACCAGGACTCCTGGGCAGCTCTGCCGGATGACCTGAAAGTCATCGTCGAAGAGCTGTGGTGGGCGGAAGGTATCCGCAGGTATGCTGAAAATACCTTCAATAATACCACCGCGACTCAGAAATGGGAGGAGGCAGGCGTTACCGTGCTGCCAGCTCCGAAATCCGTGGAAGACGCGCTGGTGCAGCACTCCAACGACTTCTACCAGAAACGCCGTGCCGAGAGCCCCTTCTACGACAAGGTACTGCAGTCACTTGCCGATTGGAGAGACGCCTACGCCCAGACCTATCCGCGCCTCTAAATCCCGGTTTTCCGTTTCCTGCCGCGAAGGTTTCAACTTCGCGGCAGGAAACCTGATTAATCTAGAAAGGTAAGCTATGCGAAAGGTAGTACGCGCCATTGACTCAGTTAGCGAATGGACCGGCAGATGGGGGCGCTGGTTCGGTGTAGTCCTGGTGCTGCTGGTAACGTACGAAGTTGTCATGCGTTATGCCTTCACCAAACCGTCCCTGTGGGGATATGAAGTTACCGTTATGCTGGCCGCTTCCCTCTATGTTCTTGCTTTTTCGTATGCCCATCTGCATAACGCCCACGTCCGGGTGGATATGATTTACGCTCACCTGCCCAGGCGAGCGCAGGCGACTATCGATATACTCGGAGCCCTCCTCCTCTTTTTCCCTTTTATCTTTATGCTGACCTATACCTCGGGTGACTGGATGGTTCGTGCCTGGGCTACTGACGAAAAAATGCCCATCACCGGCTGGTATCCCCCGGCAGGACCCTTGAGAACGCTAATCTTCTACGGCATAGCCCTCTTTGCTTTGCAGGGTATCGCCAAGTTTATCCGTGATGTGTACGCGTTAATAACCAGAAAAGAATTTGAACCGATCGCTGATGATGGAGAGACGGTCATATGATAGATATGAGTCCAGAACTGTTAACCGCCATTATGATGGGCGGTGTTTTTATCGGGGTTCTTACCGGCTATCCGCTCGGCTTCATCGTCGGTGGTTTGGCGCTCTTTGTTGGCTTTTCCGTCTTCGGGTACCAGGCGGTTGATATCATCTACATCCGTATCTACGGCATTTTGACCAACTATATTATCATCGCCGTGCCTCTTTTCGTCTTTATGGGGGTGATGCTGGAGCGCTCTGGTATCGCCGAAAAGCTGTATGACGCCCTTTATGTCTGGCTCGGCGGTCTCAGAGGCGGTCTGGCCGTGGTTACGGTATTGATGGGCACAATTTTGGCGGCTACCGTCGGCATTATCGCCGCTTCCATCACCATGCTGGCAATGGCCGTTCTCCCATCGATGCTAAAACGGGGCTACAGTAAGTCCCTGTCCACCGGTGCCGTTACTGCCGGCGGCTGTCTGGGTATCCTTATTCCGCCCAGTATTATGCTTGTTCTTTACGGTCCTATCGCCGGCATATCGGTGGGGCAGCTCTTCTTCGGTGCTTTTCTGCCCGGCTTCACCCTTTCCGGCCTGTATGTTGTCTACATCCTGATACGCAGCTACCTCCAGCCCCAGATCGCACCGGCCGTGCCCGTTGAGGAAAGAAACGTTCCCTTCTTGAAGAAGACGTGGATGCTCCTTATCGCCGTTGGCCCGGTTGCTCTTCTCATTTTGTCCGTGCTCGGGGTTATTTTTATGGGCATAGCTCCGCCTACGGAAGCTGCCGGCATTGGCGCCTTTGTCGCCACCTTGCTGACTATCGCTTACCGCCGGTTCAGCTGGCAGGTGCTCAAAGAATGTGCCTTGCTCACTATGCGGGCCTGTGGCTTCATCTTTGTTATCGTGACTATGGCGGTGGCGTTTACCGCCGTTTTCCTTGGTGGTGGTGGACGGGAAGTGATGCAGGAGCTTATTATGGCAGCCCCGGGTGGTAAGTGGGGTGTCTTCGGCATCATTCTCTTCATCATCTTCATAATGGGTATGTTTATCGAGTGGATCGGCATCGTATATATTATGGTGCCTATCATCACGCCCATTGCCCAGGCTGCCGGGTTTGACACCCTCTGGTTTTCCATCATGGTCTGTGTTACCCTCCAGACTGCCTTTATGACTCCGCCCTTTGCTTCTGGCATATTCATCTGCCGGGGGGCCTGTGACCCGAAACTGGGCATAACCATGGGGGATATTATCCGGGGGGTATTGCCGCACATCGCCCTTGTCATCATAGGTCTCATCCTGTTTATAGTATTCCCTGAAATTATTACCTGGTTACCCAGTCAGATGATAAGGTAATAGCTAAACAAGAACACGATCACTGGAAGACAAAATGCCCCTGCGTAAGCCTTTGGCAAGCCGGAGGAAAAAGCGGGGGCATTTTTATGGGGCGGAAGCGGAAATATTGCCGGAAAAGGTGACTCCCGGACTGGCAAAATAAATAACGGAGGTTAAAGACCCAATGAAAGGTAAAATGATGGCGGTGGTGAAAAACACGGAGGCCATCGGCTTCGACTACACGGAAGTGGATATCCCTGCCATTGGTCCCGGTGAGGTGCTGATCAAGGTAAGGGGCACCACCATCTGTGGCAGTGACATTCATGCTTATCACTCCGCTCAAGGAATGCTGGATATGATGAAGCTGCCCGTGATTCTGGGGCACGAGACCTGCGGAGACGTGGTCGCCGTCGGAGACTGTGTTACCAGCATTAAAGTCGGCGACGTTATCTCCCCGGAGCCGCACATTTACTGCGGACACTGCTTTTACTGCCAGAACGACGCCGCTCTCAACTGTCAGAACCTGGGACTCTTCGGCCTTGATAGAAATGGCGCTTTCGCGGAATACGCCAGCGTGCCGGAAAACGCCTGCTGGAAGCACCCGGCCGGTACTCCCTATGAGCTGGGCTCCATCCATGAACCTCTTGGCGTAGGTATGCACGGGGTTATGTCTGGAGATATTAACGGTGAGTCCGTGGCCATCTTCGGCTGCGGCCCCATCGGCCTGTTTGCCGTCGGTGCCGCCAGGACATTCGGCGCTACTGACATCTTTGCTCTGGAAGTGGCCCCCAAACGTCTGGAAATGGCCCGGAAACTGTTCCCGGATATCACGGTGATAAATCCCGCGGAACAGGATCCGGTAAAGGTTATCGCCGGGGCCACCGGGGGCCGGGGAGCGGATGTGGCCGTGGAGCTGAGCGGTAATCCGGAGGCGGTAAAACAGACTTTCAAAGTAATCCGCCGGGAAGGCCGCGTAAGTCTGGTGGGCGTGGCCAGCGGGGCTATCCCCATTGAAGTCCACAAGGATATCGTGATCAAGGAAGCCCGGGTAAACGGCGTTTTTGGCCGGGAGATATGGCGCACCTGGTGGCAGGTCAGGACGATGCTCGATACCGGTAAATTTGACCCCCTCCCCATAATCACCCATCGCTTTCCGCTGAAAGACTATGCGGAGGCTATGGAGCTTGCCGCCAGCGGGGAGGCGGGTAAAGTGTTGCTCTATCCGGAAGCGTAACCCGTTGCCGGGGAGCGGTAGATTCAGCTAAAGGAGGAAAATAATGGGTGACCGTTTGAAAGGAAAAGTAGCGATTGTTACCGGGGCGGGTTCGATTCTGGCCGGCATCGGCAACGGTAAGGCCACTGCCATTGTCTTTGCCAGAGAAGGTGCCAGAGTGCTGGCGGTTGATTACAATCTCGACGCGGCAAAGGAGACGAAACAGGCCATTGATGCCGAAGGCGGGGAATGCTCCGTCCTTTATGCTGACGTTTCCAAAACCGCTGACTGCCAGAACATTATCGAGACCTGCATCAAGACCTACGGTCGGGTAGACATCCTGCATAATAACGTCGGGATGGGCGGTTACGGTGGCGCCGTAGAAGCCAGCGAGGAGCTCTGGGACCGGACCATGGCGGTTAATCTGAAAAGTATGTTTCTGACCTGTAAATATGCCTTGCCCTATATGGAAAAGCAGGGAAGCGGCGTCATTTCCAACCTCGCCTCACTGAACGCCATCCGGGTGCAGCCGGCTCCGGCCATCGCTTATGCCGTTTCCAAGGCGGGCGTAATTGCCCTGACCCGGGAAGTGGCTATCCAGTACGCCGACAAGGGTATCCGGGCCAATGCTATCCTGCCCGGCTTTATCAAAACCCCGATGGTCGAATACTACAATGCCGATGCCTACGGCGATGGCAGCGTGGAAAAAATGTGGCAGCGGCGCGATGCAATGTCGCCTACCGGTAAGCAGGGGGAAGCCTGGGACATTGCCTATGCTGCTCTGTACCTGGACTCGGACGAGGCCAAGTACGTCAACGGTACCACCCTGCTCGTCGATGGCGGCGTCTGCAATACCACCCGCCAGTGGTAATAGCGTCGCTTATCGTTAAGGGATAACCATTAGCCGGGAGAAACCAGAGGGCGCCGCCCCGCCGGGGCGGTGCCCGTTTTCCGAGACTGGAGTTAAAATACCAGTAACAGCGTCAGTATTCCCAGCAACACGAAAAGAGTGCCGACAAATTTACCCATGGCGCCGGCATCAACAAGGCTGGAAAGAAATACCCCGACCTGGGCGCCGGCTATCACCCCCGGTACGGTAAACACCAGCAGGGAGAGAACACTGGTGAACACTTCCGGGCTTCCCTCCCGGAAAAGAAAATACCCGTGAAAGATAGAGCCTGCTGTTGCGCTCATCGCCACCAGAAAGACCGAAGTGGCCGAGGCGGTGGCTACCGGCAGTCGCATCTTTCGCAGAAAGCTGTACTCGTTTAGCTCTCCCAGCCCGGCGGATATCATGCCGATGGATAATCCCCCGATAAAGCCGGTCAACTTGCCGGTTGTCGTTACCATTTCTGTTGACGGACCCTTTTCGGCTCCGGTATGCTTGGGGTGTTTCGGCAGGCACTCCTTGCCCCTGGCCAGGAACTGATAGGCCAGGTATAAAAGAAGCAGGGCCAGCAGCGACTGTAAAACGAAAGCCGGGATTATTCTGCCCAGTACCACCCCGATTACGGTTGCCGGCAGGGTGAACACGATAAGCTGTTTCACGAGGTGAAAGTTTATTGCCCGTCGCCGCCAGTAACCGACCACGCCGCTGGAAAAACCGAAAAACTCGATGACCAGCCCGACGCCCAGTGCCAGCAGCGGGTCGAGCCTCAGCACCAGCATAAAGAAAGGGGCAAACAGTACCGCCCCGCCGAGACCGGCCATCATGGCGATGGTGGCAATACTGACTCCCACCGGGAACATGAACCACAGGCTGGTGTCAATCATCGCTTCATGCTCATTATACTTTTTCCTGTCTCTTAGCCTTTATTATCTCTTCGCCCCGGTGAAAAAGCCGTTTTGCTTTCTGGAAACGGTTGCCCGGAAACCGGAAATGACGGATAATTGATTATACCGTCTCGCATTGGACCCGGGTAACAAGGAGGATGAAATCCGTGACTGGTTATGGCATGACCGTCAATTGCTGGCTGACCTTCTCAGGGAAGCCAAAAAAGCGCACTCGGTCTATGAAGAGCAACAGGGCTCTCCGGATGAAAGCTGGCCGGAATGGTACGCCGCATACATTCTGGATAGACTGTCCGGAGGAAAGGATACCGGCTATCCGTCTCCCGGCCTGGAATAGCCTGCTCTCTTTTTTTGACCTCTCTCCTCTCCGGCTGGAGCCGTGGCCTCTCCCGCCGGTTAGGTGGCGTGGGTGATATCCCGGACGCTTTGCTTGATGCTCTCCATGGTCATCACCTTTTTCCAGTCCGGCTGGAAGATCTCCTTTTTCGCTTTCTCCACGGCCAGCTTGGCGCCATCGGACATCGGGAAGCCGGCCAGGTCGAAAACAATGCCGATGCAGGTGCGGAGGTGCCCCCAGAAAAAGTCCTTGACCGCCGCTTCCGGCACGCCCATGTGTATCGCTTCTTCCATCCCTTCGCGGAGAATGGTGGCGCAGGTGGTGGCCAGTGTTTCTACCAGAGCCGGCTCCAGAACTACCATCTGCTCGGTGGTTACCCGGTGTGCCCGGGTTACCGGGGCATAGATTATCCGGGCAATCGCCTCTCCCTTGGCGTAGTCATCTTCCGGGCCCTGGTGCAGGGCACAGACCACGGCCTGCCTGGCAATACCACCGAACCAGTCGTTCTTTACTGCCGGGTTGGCCTCATCACTGAACATCGGCGGGTGGCAGGGGTGAGCAATAAAATAGCTGATATCGGCGCGCTCCGGCAGCATCCCGGCGAACCCGGCCGCCGGGTCGAGAGAGATAACCATGGTGCCGCTCTTGAGCTTGGGCACTATCTCGTTGCAGATTTTGCCGATAAGCACGTCCGGCAGCGCCAGAAGGATCACGTCCGCCTGCGCCACCGCTTCATCCTGCGGAGTGACCGATAGTCCCTGCTCGGCCAGACTGGCGATTCCCTCCTGGCTGATTTCAACGTAGAGGGTCTCATAATCGGGGTGGTCTTTCAGATTCCGGGTCAGGCGCTGGCCCATTTTCCCGCCGGCGCCCATCAGAGCGATTGTCGTCATTAGCGCACTCCTTCTGCTTGCAAGCCATTAGTATTTCCGGCCTAAAGAATGACCGGTTAAATCCGGTGTAATGGTAAAGCGTTTTCCGCCCACTGTCAATATTTAACGGTGTCAATGGTTCAGCTGTGGACAGCCTGTTATATTCGTGCTGCACTGCAGCCGACTGAAGCGAGGAGCAGGCTCACGGTTCTTGCGTGTCGCGCCGGAATCCTGCCGAACATTCCGTAGTGCCCCGGTGGTCTGCCATAAAAGTGTGGGACAGGGTTTTACCCTGTCCCAAGTTCTCTGTAATCCGGTTCGGCAGACAGCGTATCGACTCTATTCCTGACCTGTATCCGCCCACCGGGCAGGTCATGGCGGCCTGTCCTCTCTTTGCCGTCCGGTTCTTAGTAGGGCTAACTGCCCCGGTGCTGTCTAACCTCAGCCAAAGCCGAACCTGGAAGGTCCGGTTGCGCAAGAGCCGGCGGAATAGTGGCTGCCAAAGAGGGAAAACACCCGGCGCGTGTCTTGCGCCCCGCACCCGGGGCACGATGGTGTTTCCTTTTGCTCCTGAAAGCCGCGCCGCACCTCAAACTTTTCACCGCAGTGTTGACACCTGTATTCGTATATCGGCATTTTCACCCGTCCTTTCCCGCGCATACGTGTCGCGCTCTGCTATCCATCCGTGGTCTTTCGTCCGGGCAGTCCCGTTTGCTTCCCGGTGGCCGGGAAGTTTTTTTCGGCTGCCCTACTCAAGACCGGATATCCCGTTGCCCGGTTCCTCCGGGCAACCTGAGGAACGGATAGGAGTAATATGTGTATATATGGATATAGTAATATATTGCGGAACATTTGTCAACCACATAATTTCCGCCTTCCCTGGCATTTAGTACACGGGGTGAGGTACAGGAACTGAAAAACGGGTGGAAAAATGGGGGTATCAAACCAAAAAGAAGTAGCCCACATTGGAAGCATTCCGAACTGGTGTTTGAGAAGAAGGGGCTGATTCCGGCAATACAGCAGTTGCTTACAAAGTAAATTGCCGCGCGATAACTATGAATAAATGATTGATTATTATTCTCTCCGAGTATTAAAATAAAAGCGGAATTTACTTGTGAAGGGAGAAATTCATTAATGGGAATCTTTAGTAGCAAACCAAAGGTTGATATGGAATCTTTTTGTAAAAATTACTACGACTCCCAAATGTTCCACGCCATCGTCGATGGCGAGGATAGTAGCCAGAAGATACTTAATGCTGCACACAAACTACTTTTAGACTCTGACCCATCATTTGCCAAAGTAGACCGTGACCTTTTTGACTGCGAAATGACTGCCATGCACCTTGAACTCTTCTCATTGGCATTCTCAAAACGATTCTCTAACTTTGATAATGCGGTACAGCAGTGCATCTTCACATTACGCTATCTCCAAGAGCAAAAGAGAAGCGATATATGGGAATCTATGGGTGCTTACAGTAAAACCATCGCACAAACTGCAACTATGAATGCCAACGGACAGCAAATGACTGGAGATACAGCGATAGGTAGGATGACGATTATTCGTGTCAACACTTTTAGATTCGAGTTATGTAGTGGTCAAGGAATAACGGACAGTCAAACAAGAGTCATCGCCAGTTTCTCGT
>CAZTMR010000043.1:0-12054 GCA_964615345.1 uncultured Dehalococcoidaceae bacterium
TTGCAACTTATCTATCAGACTTTCTCGAACGTGTTATGTCCAGACATCTGAGATTTGCCTGGCAGGCCCTCATCGAGCGCGGCGGCATCCACATCGCCCAGATTGAAATCGCCCGCAACGGCATTACCGAATCGGTGCGTATCGCCGATATGGCGGAAGACCGCGGTGCCCGCTGCGTCAATCACCACTGGACGACCGATATCAACCTGGCCGCCGGCCTTCATTTCCTGGCCTCGCGCAAGCCTACCTTTATCTGCGAGTATTGTGTGGAAGACAGTCCGCTCCGCTGGGGGGTGACTGCCTCCAGGCTGGATATAGACGCTGACGGATACCTCTCTGTCCCCGAAGGGCCCGGCCTTGGCATCGAACTGGACGAAGCCGCTATAGAACGCTTCCGGGTGGAGTAAGCGTTACGGTAATGGCTTCACCCGGAACTAACCGTCCGCTTCCTGTATCAGCTGGATGGCGAAATTGCCCACCTGGCGGGTATCAAAGTGGGCGGTACGGCTGCCGAAGGCGGCCGGGGCCTGGCCTTTGATGATGATAGACACTCCCTGTGCGGTCAGCCTCTCCGTCTCCGCATCGAGGTCGTCCACGGCAAAGGCGATGTGCTGCACACCCTCACCCTGGCTTTCCAGGAAGTCCTTGTAATGTGATTCCCCTTCCAGGGGCTGGATGAACTCGACCGGTGTTGAACCGATGTCGACGAATCTGGCTCTTATCGCCGGTTTGGCTTCGGGAAACTCTACCTCGCGCCCCGGCCTGGCTATACCCAGAGATTGGTAATACTCGACTGCCTTATCGATGTCCTTCACAATTACGGCAATGTGGTGCAGTTTCCAGTCTGTCATCAGCTCTCCTTTCTGTTTTCATCCGGACGGTCAGGTTCCGGCCTCCGCTAGAATTGTACGACTGGTGAAACGGACAGTCAAGCGGATGGGGGAACCGGTGGACTTTGACACGGCAGGCATAAACCGCTATTATTTGGTAAAACCGGGCCGCAGAGAATAAATAACGGTGAAAAACTTTCGTATCTTGCTGGTAGATGACGAAGCACGTATACTCAAATTTCTGGTTGCCCGGTTGAGAGCGTCCGGATATGAGGTGATTACGGCCGGGGATGGGGAACAAGCCCTGGAGCAGGTCAGGGAGCAAGAACCGGACCTGGTGGTTCTGGACCTCATCCTGCCCGGTAAAAGTGGCTTGCAGACACTGGAGGAGCTACGTTTCTTCTCGGCGGTGCCCGTCATTGTGCTCAGCGCCAGAGGCGGCGATGCCGATAAGATAAAAGGGCTTGAACTGGGCGCTGATGACTACCTCGCCAAGCCGTTCAATCCGGACGAGCTGGTGGCCCGGATTGAGGCGGTCAGGCGCCGGCTGGAGCACGCCGAAGGGCGCAAAACCACTGAGTCGCTTTCTTTGCCTGGGTTGACCATCGATTTCAAGAGGCGCAGCGTCAGGGTGAACAATGAGGAAAAACACCTCACCCGCATCGAGTGGCTGCTGTTAAGCGAGCTGGCCCTTAACGCGGGACGGCTCATGCTTTATGAGGACCTGCTCACCCGCATCTGGGGAGCCGAGTATCGTGATGATGTCCAGCTGCTGCGTACCTGGGTCAGCCGCTTGAGGTACAAGATAGAAAAAGACCCGCAAAATCCGGTGATAATCCGGAACATTGCCAAGACCGGTTATATTATGGACCAGCCGGTTTCCTAGCGTCCGCCGCTCTTCCGGGCCGGTTTCCGGAAAATGTCATAACTTTGTAATCTTTTTTCCGGCTTTTTTATAACTTTTCCATCATTCGTTCTCTAGAATGTACCCGTGTGTGTGGAAGGCGCGAGGGGAGTTACGCCTGTGAGGAGAAAAGAGAGCAGAGCCGTGAGTGTTTCTGGAATTGTTAAACAAAACCGCGCTCAGGAATCCGGTCTGATGTCGGAATTAATCCGGCAGAGAAAATCGGCGGAGAAAGAAATAACCGAACTAACCAGACGGGCGGTGGAAGCTATGGAACATCTGGCCGAACAGGCGGGACCGCTGGCGGCGGGGGATAGAAGCGGGTTTGAAAACAGGAGAGGGAAAAATGCTTGAAGGGAAACGTATCGCTATTCTGGTCGAGGAAGGTTTTGAAGACGCCGAACTGGTAGAGCCATTGCAGGCGATGAAGGACGCCGGAGCCCGCGTTGATGTTATCGGCAACGGTGCGGATCAAAGCTACAAGGGGAAACGCGGCGAAGCTGCCGTAACGAGCGATGCGGCCGCGGAAAAAGTGCAGGCGGCGGACTATGATGCCGTTATCGTGCCCGGCGGCCATGCTCCGGACCGGATGCGCCTGCACCAGTCAATGGTGGACCTGGTGAAAGCGGCTCATGATCGGGGAAAGCTGATAGCGGCGGTATGTCACGGGCCTCAGCTCCTGATTTCAGCCGATATCGTTCGCGGGCGGCGCCTTACCTCCTGGCCTTCAGTGGCGGTAGACCTCAAGAATGCCGGTGCGGAATGGATAGATGAGACAGTGGTCCAGGATGATAACCTGATTACCTCCCGCAAACCGGCTGACCTGCCCGTTTTCAACAAAGCCATCATTGACGCTCTGCAAAAATGATTCCGGCTCGGTCTGGAGATTTTACTGATGGTCATGACAACAATGGAAGTAAGCCCGGTAACAGGAGTGGAGTTGCTCAGGCGCTGCCCTCTCTTTTTCAAGCTTGATGCCGAAGCGTTTGAAAAAATCACCCGGCTGATGGTGGAACGGCGGGTGGACAGAGACGAGATACTCTGGCTGGACGGTGACCCCGGGAAAAAGCTTTATTTTATTGCTTCCGGCCTAATCAAGCTGTTCAAGACTTCCGCCGCCGGTAAAGAGCAGATAATCAAGGTGGTCGGTCCGGGAGAATCCCTGGGCGAGAGCGCCCTGTTCGATAATAACGGCAACTCGGTAAGCGCCCAGGCCATGATACCTTCCGTTATCTTCGGGTTAGATAAAAGTAAACTGGGAATCCTGTTCGCGGAGCACCCGCAACTGGCGCTCAATATCAGCAGGGTGCTGGCCCGTCAGGCGCACGATTACCTTTCCCTGGTGGAAGACCTTTCCTTCAAACCGGTCACCAGCCGCCTGGCCCGCGTTCTCCTTGCGCATAACGGGGAGGATACTGCCAGACCGCTCCGTTTAACCCAGCAGGAGATGGCCGCCATGACCGGCTCGGTGCGGGAAGTCATTGGCCGGACGCTCAAATCCCTGGCCGGGGAGGGAGTTATCAGGCTGGAACGGCAGCGGATTGTGATTACGGACCGTCAGGCGCTGCGGAAAATCTCCACGGTGAGTAACTGAGCTAAACCGCTGTCATACTGTCCGGATGTGGTCTTTCCCGCCGTACATGCCTGTTCCATACTCGTCCTGGAACTGCACCCGCCGGGTAGATTAAATAAAGTAACGGAGGCGAGAGGAAATGTCAGACATAACCAGAGTGATACAAATTGATGAAACCATTCCGGATTTTGAGCTGGAGGCGTTCCATAACGGCGAGTTAAGAAATCTCAGGCTTTCTGACTACCGGGGCATGTGGCTGGCTTTAATTTTCTACCCCGCTGACTTCACTTTTGTCTGTCCCACGGAACTGGAAGAAGCCGCGCATTACCATGAGGAGTTCCGCAGATACGGCGCCGAAATAATGAGCGTCAGCACGGATACCGTCTTCGTGCACAAGGCGTGGCATGACCAGTCTCCGGCGATTAAGCAGGTCAAATTCCCGATGCTGGCTGACCCCACCGGAAGGCTCTGCCGGGCATTCGGTACTTATATCGAAGCGGAAGGGGTTTCCCTCCGCGGCAGTTTCATCATTGACCCTGACGGCATCTTGAAAGCGTATGAAGTTAACGCCAACAACATCGGCCGGAGCGCCGGTGAGCTCCTGCGCAAGCTGCAGGCGGCCGCCTTTGTGCGGGAGAATACGGACCAGGTCTGCCCGGCCGGCTGGGAGCCGGGGAAAAGGACACTCACCCCCGGTCTGGACCTGGTGGGAAAGCTCTGACCGCCCGTGGAAAACAGGAGAGTGCGTTATGGCCCGGGAAATAATCAAGAGTGACAGTGAATGGCGGCGGGTACTTACGCCGGAGCAGTACCGGGTTACCCGGCAAAAAGGCACCGAACCGCCTTTCAGCGGTAAATATAATCACTTTAAAGGAGAGGGCGTCTACCGGTGTGTGCGCTGCGGTAACGAGCTGTTTGATTCTGCCGCCAAGTACGATTCCGGCAGCGGCTGGCCGAGCTTCTGGACGCCGGCCTCTGACCGGAAGGTGGAAACCGCAGTGGATAACAGCCACGGCATGACCCGGACCGAGGTCACCTGCGGAAAATGCGGCGCCCACCTGGGACACGTTTTTGAAGACGGCCCACCGCCCACCGGGCTCCGGTATTGCATTAACTCGGTCGCCCTGGACTTCAAAGAGGGCCGGGAAAAACGGACGATGCCGGCACCCGGAAATCGGCCAGCGGCGGTTGACCGGAAAAAAGAAGGTAGCCATGACGACGTACGTAATTCTGAGCAAGGTTTCCCCGGAAGCCCTGAAAAATCCCGAGGAGTTCAAACAGCTGGCGGAGAAAGTTTCCGCCCGGATTAAAGCCGAATGCCCCGGCGTTGACTGGAAGGAGAGCTTCGGCACTCTGGGACGTTTTGACGTGGTCGATATCATCGAATCTGACGACCCGAAACAGGTCGCCCGGGTCTCTTTGATTCTGCGCACCCTGGGGCATGAAGCTACCGAGACACTGCTGGCCACCCCGTGGAAAGAGTTCCTGGCCAACCTGTAACCGGGGGAGAGACCGGAGTCGGCGCAACTACGTCCAGGAAGTGAATAATGAGCCGAACTGAAATCGGGCGCATCCGCAAAAGGGACGGCACCACGGTTCCCTTCAACCCGGATAAGATAGCGCGGGCCGTCGCCCGGGCGTTTATCGCCACAGGCACGGCGGACGGGGAAGCCAGCGCCCGGCTGACCCGGCAGGTAATGAAGACCCTTCGGGAAAGGACCGGCCGCAGGGTTCCCACCGTGGAAAGCGTCCAGGATATCGTTGAAGAGATGCTGATGACCCGGGGTTACCCCGAGGTGGCCCGGGCTTACGTGCTCTACCGGCAGCAGAGGGCGGAGGTACGCCGGTTGAAGGGAGCCATCGGTGTCCGGGATGACCTCAAACTTGGCGTAAACGCCGTCAGGGTGCTGGAGCGCCGTTACCTGCTCAAGGACGAAGCAGGCAGGGTCATTGAGACACCGGCGGGGCTTTTCCGGCGGGTGGCCCGTGCCGTGGCGGCGGCGGAAAAGAAATTCGCGCCGCCGGGCGGTGGTTCGGATATCGAGCCGGCCTTTTTCGAGATGATGCGTAACTTGGAATTCATCCCCAATACCCCCACCCTGATGAACGCGGGCACATCTATCGGGCAGCTTTCCGCCTGTTTTGTCCTGCCCGTAGAGGACTCGGTGGTCAGCATTTTCGATGCTTTGAAGAATATGGCTTTGATTCACCAGTCCGGCGGAGGCACCGGTTTTACCTTTACCCATCTCCGGCCCCGCGGTGACATGGTACGTTCCACCAGCGGCGTAGCCTCCGGCCCGGTTTCTTTCATGGGTATCTTCGATGCCGCCACCGGGGTGATGAAACAGGGCGGCAGGCGCCGCGGCGCCAATATGGGCATCCTTAATGCTGACCATCCGGATATCCTGGACTTTGTTGAGGCCAAAGAAAATGGCACCACTCTGACCAATTTCAATATCTCGGTAGGCGCCTCCGATGCGTTCATGGAAGCCGTCTCCAGCGCCCGGGACTGGCCGCTGGTAAACCCGCGTACGGGCAAAACGGTCAAAACCGTTGACGCCCGTTACCTTTTTCAACGGATAATCACCGGCGCCTGGAGAAGCGGTGACCCCGGTATGATTTTCCTCGACGAAATAAACCGCGACAATCCCACGCCACAACTGGGCCGGATGGAGGCCACCAATCCCTGCGGAGAGCTGCCGCTGCTTCCTTACGAAAGCTGCAACCTGGGTTCTATCAATCTGGCCCGGCTGGTCAGCGATGGGCGGGTGAACTGGCCGCACCTGGAGCGACTGGTCACTCTGGCGGTGCGCTTTCTCGATAACGCCATCGAGGTCAACCGCTTTCCTCTGCGCGCCACAGAAAAGATAACCCGACACGGTAACCGTAAAATCGGGCTGGGGGTGATGGGCTTCGCCGATGCCCTGATTAAACTGGACATCCCGTATAACTCGGAGGCGGCGCTGGAAACGGCGGAAGGACTGATGAGCTTCATCTCGGAAAAAGCCCGGGCCGCCTCGGAGAACCTGGCCGCCGAACGGGGCGTTTTCCCCAACCACGCGGACAGCGCTTATGACCGCCCCGGCGGCCCCCGGCTGCGCAATGCCACCGTTATCTCCATTGCCCCCACCGGCACCATCAGCATCATTGCCGGTTGCTCCAGTGGCATAGAGCCCCTGTTTGCCCTGGCATTCGTTCGGAATGTAATGGAAGGGACCAGAATGCTGGAGGTCAACCCGCTCTTCGAACAAACTGCCCGCGAACGCGGTTTCTACTCCCCGGAACTGATTGAAGAAATCGCCCGCCGGGGAACGCTGCGGGATATGGAGCACATCCCTGAAGACGTGCGCCGCCGGTTTGTTACGGACTGGGACATAGCTCCGGAGTGGCACGTCCGGATGCAGGCGGTGTTCCAGAAGTACGCGGATAACTCGGTTTCCAAGACGGTGAACCTGCC
This sequence comes from uncultured Dehalococcoidaceae bacterium, assembly GCA_964615345.1. Taxonomy (GTDB): domain Bacteria; phylum Chloroflexota; class Dehalococcoidia; order Dehalococcoidales; family RBG-16-60-22; genus JACZSH01. The sequence continues at coordinate 6,765 of CAZTMR010000043.1, forward strand.
GGCAGAAGCCACCCCGGAAGACGTGCGGCACATCTATAGTTTGGCCCATGAACTCGGGTGCAAGGGTATCACTATCTATCGCTACGGCAGCAAGGCACGGCAGGTCCTGACCCTGGCGGACCGGGAGGCAACGGCGGGAGCTCCCTCTTACGTTACGGTGGAATCGGAATACTCCGGGGGCTGTCCGCACGGGACGTGCCCCTTTTAAGGCTCAGCCGGGCTGCGGGAAACACCGCTTTTTTACCGCCCCGATGGCCGTCTCCCGGGAACCGGTCGGGTGAGGTGAACGGCGGGCGGAGTAATTAACGCCGGGGTATGCTATCATAGGGGCATGGAAAGCATCTCCGGCGGCAAGCGGCCAAAGCTAGTCACCATCTCCCTCCTCAACTTCTTCAGCTTTCTGGATATAAACCTGCTCATCCCGGTGCTCGCCCTCTACGCGTCGATACTGGGCGCCGGCCCCGGGGTTATCGGCCTGCTTATCGGGCTCTATTCGGTAACCAATACCCCGATGAACGTTATCGCCGGACGCTGGGTAGATAGAACGGGCTACAAGCTGCCGCTGGTCATCGGGCTGATAGGGGGCGCCGCCAGCATGTTTGGCTACTCCCTGACCAGGTTGCCGGTCCACCTGGCCGTGGTGAGGGCGGTGCACGGCGTCTGCGGGGGTTTGAAAAGCCCGGCGGTGATGGCCGCCTTCACGGAAAGCGCCGGAGAGACCGGGAGAGGCCGGGTAATGGGTTTCTACGGGATGTCGTTGGCTACGGCCAACTTGGTGGGCTTCGGATTGAGCGGGGTTATCGTTTCCCGGCTCGGCTATTCCCCCCTGTTTTTCTTCGGCGCCGCCGTACTCGCCGTGGGCGCCGTTATCGGGCTTTCCCTGCCCGGGGGCAAGCCAAAGAGAGAAATTCCCGCCAGGCCTTCTCTGCGCCAGGACTACCGGGAGGTGAAAGGCTTGCTGGGGAGAAAACGGCTGCTGGTCTCTTACCTGGCCATCTTCGGCCAGTATTTCGCTTTCGGCGGCATTGTCACCCTTCTTCCCCTCTACGTCAGAGACCTGGGTATGGACGCGTTTCACGTGGGGATGCTGCTTACCGTTTTTACCGTGGTCTTCATCGCCCTCCAGTTTCCCAGCGGTATCCTTTCCGACCGGCTGGGGAGGTTGAAGCTCATCTACCTGGGCCTGTCTGCCGGTGTTATTGCGCTTGTCCTGCTTCCCCTGTTAACCGCCTTCTTTGCTCTGGCCCTGGCCATGGCTTTGTACGGGGCGGCTTTCGGTTTCTTGTTCCCCTCTGTTTCCGCACAGATTGCTGACCGGACTTCACCGGCGGAAAGAGGGACTGCCAGCGGTATTTTCCACGCCCTGCTCACGGCGGGAGTAGCTTCCGGGGCACCCGTCATCGGCGGCCTCGGCAGCGTTTTGGGTGTCGAGACGGGCCTGGCGCTGAGCCCGGTGGTTCTGGTCCTGGTGCTGGGTGCCTCCTGGCTGCTGACCAGAAACCACTCCGCCGCGGAAGGTGCTTATCAGGACTGACCCCCGGCGGGAGCTACCCGCTCCGGTATGGGTAAATCTCGCATGGTGGACAACCCGCCCGTTTTCCATTAGACTTTAGCCGAATATCGCCGCTCGGGACAGGGTATAGGTCTGGATACTGTGATAATCGACTTCGAGCACCATATCTATCTGCCGGAGCAGACATTACCGGGCGGGAGCCGGTCCGGCAGGATAATCGAGCGGCACCGGGAAGAAAACGGCAAGCCGGGAATCCGCATTTTTCAGGACGCGTCCAGCGTGCCGCGGTACCTGGAGTTTATGGATGAGGCGGGTATCGATGTGGCGGTGCTGACCGCCAATAGCTTCACCGGCGGCCTCGAGCAAATGAAAAGGTGGAACGATTTCTGCACCCGGGTGGTAAGCGATAACCCCTCGCGGTTTGTCGGTTTCGCTGCTGTCCCGCCGCTCGGCGGCAGGCCGGCGCTGATCGAACTGGAAAGAGCGGCCAGGGAACCGGGTATGAAAGGGGTGCACATCTGGACCAGAAACGGGGGGTGTCACCTCGATGACCGGAAGATGTGGCCTTTTTACGCAAAGGCTGCGGAGCTCGGTTTACCGATCGATGTCCACGTAACCCTGGAGCCGCCGGGACTGGACGCGATGCATTCCGACTACGGACTGTACTACGTCCTGGCCCGGGAGTTCGATATGGCGATAGCAACGTTGCGCCTCTGCCTCGGCGGCGTGCTGGAAGATTTTCCGGACCTGGTCTTCATCATCAACCATCTCGGCGGCGGGGTCTCCTCGGTGGTTGACCGCCTCGATGCCTATATGGGCTACCTGGGTCCGGGCTGGGACAGCTTTTATTCCGGTGAAGCCCGGATTAGCCGGCCTTGGAAAGAATACTGGGATAAGCTGTATTTCAATATCGCCGGTCGGGAAGCCGGTATCGCCTCCCTGAAGTGCGCCCTGACCAATATCAGTCCGGAAAGGCTGGTCTTCGGCACGGACTGGCCGTTCAATTATGATTACCGTCCGGAAGCAGTGAAACAATATGCGGAGGCAATAAGAGACCTGGACCTGCCGCCGGGCGCGGCGGAGGCGATACTGGGCGGTAACGCCGCCCGTCTCCTGGGCATTAAAACCGGCTAGCAGACAGCAGGGACAGAGAGAAGATACCGTGCCCCCGGCGGACAAGTGACGTGATGCAAAGCCTGGCGATATTCGGCACCACCTGGATACTGATTCTTCTCCTCGTCTTGTTTGCCGCGTTTATCCGGGGACTGGCCGGTTTCGGCTTTGCTCTGGTGCTGGCGCCGGTCTTGCTCCTCGTTTTGAGCCCGGCCGCGGTGGTGGTGATAAACCTCTTTCTCGCCCTGCTCAGCAATATCGTGGTCATAGTCCATTCTTTCGCCCACATTGACTTCCGGCGTATTCTCCCGATGATGCTGAGCAGCCTGCTGGGGATACCGCTGGGGGTCTGGATTATCTCCGCAGTTTCTCCGTCTATACTGAAAATATTCGTTGGCGCGTTGATTATCTGTTTCGCGGTGCTGGTGGCTTCCGGTTTCCGGATTACCCTGGCCGGGGAAAGACTGTCTGCCGGGGCGGCCGGCTTTTTCAGTGGTGTCCTCGCCAGTTCCACCAGTCTCGGCGGCCCGCCGGTGGTCCTGCTTATGCAGAGCCAGAGGTGGCGCAAAGAGGTAATTCATCCCAGCCTGGCCGGCTATTTTTTGTTTCTCGGCGCCGCCTCTCTGACGGCGCTGGCCGTGTCCGGCCAGGTAACCGGGGAAATGGTCCTTACCGTGGCTTCGCTGGCGCCGGCGTTGCTGGCAGGCACCGGCCTGGGGGTGTTCGTTTTTCAGCGGGTGAATGCCCGGTTCTTCCGGCTACTTTCCATAATAATAATTATTTGCGCCGGGTTGCTGGGTATTGTCTCCGGCCTGGGAGTTTTCCCGTAGCTGCGGGGCTCCGCTCAATCGTATATTCTGCCCTCCCGGAAATGCTCCCAGCCGGTCTCGAACCAGACCTTCTCCCGGGGGACCGGCCGCCGGGCTACCCAGCGGTGCCTGGCTTTTCCGCCCGGCGCAGGCACCGTCTCCAGCGCGTATTTCCGGAAACCGGTGTTTTCCGGAACTTTTCTCCAGTCTTCAGCCGGTCCGGCGTCCAGCGGGTCCCCCTCTTCGTCCAGCACGAGAGATGAACCCCGGCTGCCTACCCCGCTCTGTATTTCATACCGGATTGCGTCCAGGTACAAGGTATGGGCAAAGCACAGCTGCCGATTGCGCAGAGCCTCGATTTTCCCGGCAAGAGAACTGAAAGTGCAGCCGTGCGTTTCCAGCCGGCACCACTGCTTCCGGGCCTCATTGACCGCTCCGGAAATTACCCGGGAAGAGCGGATGTGGGCGCCCGCCAGAGACATTCGTTTCTGGAACTCGCTGCGTTCTTCCTGCCAGGAGCGGCCCGCACCGGCGCACTTTTCCGTCCAGGCCCGGGCAGACTCGGCAGCGCTTCTCACGGCTTCCTTCACCGCGGATTCCGTGAGGGTCCACCCGCGGTACCGATTTGAAATATACTCGGCTGCCCGGAAGCCGCCTACCTGTCCGGAGTTCAGCGCCGAGCCGCCCGGCCGGTACACGCCGTGGGAGCCGTTGACTTCGCCTACCGGGAAGAGGTGCTTGATATTTATTGATTCCCACCAGATATCGCCGGCCAGTCCGCCGTTGTTGTGCTGGGCACACACCGCTATTTCCAGAGGCTCTGCGGCGACATCTATGCCGTGGCCCCGGTACATCTCGATTGCTTGAGGGTTCATCCGGCGCAAACGCTCGAGGGGCGTGGCGAGCAGGGCGCCCGAGTTTTGCAGATAACAGTAGGCTTCTTCGCCCAGTTCGCCTGGTGAAAAACCATCCGGGTTGCGCCGGTAGTCCAGGAAGACGCGCCGGCCCCGGATTGCCGTTTCGATATAGACCAGGATATCAATGATTGAAGAGCCGCCGCTTACCCGGCCGGCGTCAAAGGGCCACTGGTAACCTTTGCGGAAGATGAGCGAGCCCATTTCGCTGGGAGTGGTAAAATACTCCCGCAAGAATTCGCGTTCCTCGCTCGCGCCGTCGGGGGCGGTGCTGACGAAGCGGGGAATGGACTGCATATAGGTGCCGGAAACGTTCCAGCGGAACCTGGTCGATGCCATCCCGTACTGCGATTCTGGCAGGTTCTGCGCCGTTGCCCCTGCCAGCAGTGCCACCCCTATCGCCCCGGTGTGTACTACGGGATAGACGCTGGTCCGGTAAAGTCCGCCCGGACCGCCAACGGCAAAAATGATGTTTTCCGCTCCGTAAGCCGCCAGGCTGCCGTCTTCCCGGATACTGACCGCCCCCAGGGTGCGTTTTGGTTCTCCCCTTCCCCCGGTCAGGAGCTGGATAGCGTTTTCCCCTTCCCTCACTCTTATCCCCAGCTCCTTGACCCGCCTCTGGAGAGCGCGGCACATCTCGCGTGAGGTATGGGGTCCTATCGAGGTCGCCCGGGCGCTCGGGTCGTGGTCCGTCTGATAGCCGAAGAACTGGCCGTACCGGTCGCGGGGAAAAGGCAGGCCTAGATTTACCAGGTGCATGAAAGCGCGCGGAGACTGGCTGGCTTCCACCAGGGCGATATCTCCGTGCATCCCGCCTCCGGCATAATACGCCTCCGCCATGGCTAAAGGGGAATCGGCATCGGCACCGCACATTCCCAGCTTGTTATAGGTTCAGATGTCTGGACATAACACGTTCGAGAAAGTCTGATAGATAAGTTGCA
>CAZTMR010000044.1:0-11979 GCA_964615345.1 uncultured Dehalococcoidaceae bacterium
CTCCGGCCCGGCGCTGATTGCCCGTCACAGCGGCGCACCCGTTCTGCCGGTGGCCATTTACGGGACCGAGAAAATCAGGGGGAAAGCCTGGCTCCTGCGGAGACCGGAAATCACCGTTCACATCGGCACTCCCTTTTATCCGTCACCGGGGAACGGAAAAATAGACCGGGAGCATCTTGAGGAGATGACCCATGCCATTATGTGGCGTATCGCCGCGCTGCTGCCTGCGCGGTACCGCGGCCGTTACGCCGGTTACGGAGTGACGGACAATGAAAATTGAAAAAGCGGACAAAACAGGCTTTTGCATCGGGGTCAAAAAGGCGGTGGAAAGCCTGGAAAAGGTGGCCCGGGAGTGGGGCGGCGTGGAGGCCCTGGGGTCCGTGGTGCATAACCGGCAGGTAATGCAGCGGTTGGCCGCCCGTGGCATAACCGTGGTCCGGAACATGGACGATATTCAGGGTGAAATTGTGGCTACCAGTTCCCACGGGATAAGCCCCCGGATGGAGAAAGAGCTCCGCTCCCGCCATATCGGCATTATCAGTACCACCTGCCCCTTCGTCCACCGCGCCCAGGTCACCGCCCGCCGGCTCACGGAAGCCGGGTTCTTTGTTATCATCTACGGCGATGCTGACCATCCTGAAGTCAAAGGTATTCTCGGCTGGACCAAGGGCCAGGGGGTCGCCACCTGCGACGCAAAATTCCTGGAAACGCTCGATTCCGTTCCCCGCCGCCTCGGCATCCTGTCACAGACCACGCAAATCCCCGCCCGTTTCACTGATTTCGTCAAGAAACTGCTCGATTCCGCGCTCAAACGCGATTCTGAAATAAGGATTATTGATACCATCTGCCATGACATCCGGGAGCGTCAGGCGGCCGCCCTGCGCCTGGCGGAAAAGGTGGACCTGATGCTCGTAGTCGGCGGCCGCCATAGCGCCAATACCAACCGGCTGGGGGACCTCTGCGCGGAGCTGACGGAAACCCGCATCGTGGAAACCGCGGAAGAGGTTGACCCTTCCTGGCTTGAAGGTAAAGAACGCATCGGCATCACCGCCGGCGCCTCTACCGACGAAGAAACGGTCAACGAGGTGTTCCGGAAACTGGACGGTTGACCTATACCCTCAGGCAGGTTACCGTCCGGGTAATCCCCGGAATCGGGTGAATCTTTCCGGTTATCAGGTCTCCTATGTCGTTCAGTGACTCTCTTTCCAGGATGGCGATGATATCATAAGGGCCGGTCACCGTATCCACTGATGCTATTCCCTCTATCGGTATCAGCGCCGCAGAAACGTCCTTGACCTTGCCCACCTCTGTCTCAATGAGAATATATGCTTTCGCTGCCACTCGGCTCACCCCCTTTACTCACCTGTCCGCCTCCTCCCCCTGTCTTCGAGTATAGAATTGCCCACCCCTGATGTCAAGGCGTTTTCCTTCCCCTCTTCCCGGCTTGACGCTGAATAACGCTTTCCGTATAATTTAGGTTAATCCCATCGTGCCGGTGCGCTGGTTGGTTACTTCCAGACGCGGTCGCCCGGAAGATAAATCGGTCGCTGATTATATTTTTTACTTCTCTATCCGGTAACCGTCGGACCGGGAGAAGGAGGTAAGTGTTTGCAGTATTTCCTGAGTGAAGAACAGAAAACTATCAAAGACCTGGCCAGAAAGATTGCCGAAGAAAGGATACTGCCGGTCAGGACGGAGCTGGATGAAACCGAGGCGTTTCCCCGGGAGATAATGCGGGACCTGGCGGGCGCGGATATGTTCCGTGTTTTCATTCCGGAAGAATACGAAGGCCTGGGGGGCGGCTGCCTGGAGCTGTGCCTGGTGGTGGAGGAACTGAGCCGGATTTGCAGCGGCGTCGCCGTCAGCTATGCCGCCAGCGCCCTCGGCTGCTTTACCCTGGTGGAATACGGCTCTGAAGCCCAGAAGCGTAAATACCTGCCCGGTATCGCCTCCGGCCAGCTCCTGACCGCCTTCGCCCTCACCGAGTCCACCGCCGGCAGCGACGCCGGCGCCATACGGACCACTGCGGAAAAAACTGAAGGCGGCTACATCCTCAACGGAACCAAGCAGTTTATTACCAACGGTGGGGAAGCGGAGCTGTACACGGTAATCGCCCTCACCGATAAAACAAAAGGCGTGCGTGGCGCCAGCACCCTGCTCGTGGAAAAAGGCGCGGAAGGCTTCTCCTTCGGCAAGAAGGAGAAGAAAATGGGCATCCGTGCCTCGTCCACCACCGAGCTGGTCTTCCGCAACTGCTTTGTTCCTGAGGAAAACCTCATCGGCAGGGAAGGCACGGGATTTATTATGACCATGAAGCTCCTTGACCGCTCGCGTCCCGGCATCGGCGGGCAGGCCGTCGGCATCGCCCAGGGGGCGCTGGAAGCGGCCGCGGAATACGCCCGGCAGCGTGTCCAGTTCGGTCAGCCCCTCATCTCTATGCCCGTGGTTCAGGATATGCTCGGTGATATGGCCACTCAGGTCGAAGCCGCCCGGGCCCTCGTTTACGCCGCGGCGAGGATGGTTGACGGCGGCGACCGTGACTTCACGGAAGAAGCCGCCATGGCCAAGGTCTTTGCCTCTGACGCCGCCATGAAAGTGACCACGGACGCGGTGCAGATTTGTGGCGGCGCTGGCTATATGAAGGACTACCCGGTGGAAAAAATGATGCGTGACGCCAAGGTCACCCAGATATATGAAGGCTCCAATCAGGTGCTGAGAAACGCCATCGCCGTGGCCGTGCGCAAGAGAAAGGCCAGAACCGCGTGAATATCGTCGTCTGCCTGAAACAGGTCCCGGAAACCGGTGACGTGAAAATTGACCCTCAGACCGGCACCCTTCTCCGGGAAGGCGTGAAAAACATTATCAACCCCCTGGATACTTACGCCCTGGAAGAAGGAGTCCGCCTCCGCGAGCGGTGCGGCGGCCGGGTGACCGCGCTCAGCATGGGGCCGCCCCAGGTTGAAGAAGCCCTGCGGGAAGCCATCTCCCTGGGAGCGGACGAAGCCGTGCTCCTGAGCGACCGGGCCTTCGCCGGCGCTGACACCTGGGCCACCGCCTTCACTCTGGCCGCCGCCGTGAGGAAGCTGGACGCCTGTGACCTGGTTGTTTGCGGTCAGCAGACCCTGGACGGAGATACCGGCCAGGTGGGTCCGGAGCTCGCCGAAATACTCGGCGTTTCCTTTATCGCCGGCGCCAGCCGGGTGGAAGAGATTACGGAAACTCGCCTCCGTGTCCGCCGGATGGTAGAAGACGGCTATGAAATTGTGGAAGCCCCGCTTCCGGCCCTGCTCACCGTGGTCAGGGAGATTAACCAGCCCCGCCTCCCCTCGCTGCGCGGCATCACCCGCTCTAAGAGCGCCGCCATCCCCGTCCTGACGGCAAAAGACCTGAATCTTGAGGAAAGCCAGGTCGGGCTGGCCGGCTCCTTCACCCGCGTGCTTGACCTGTTTTCCCCGGAGAAGACCTGCCGGGCCGAGGTATTCCGGGGAAGGCCGGAAGACCAGGTAGATTGCCTTATCGAACGTTTGAAAGAAACCGGCATAATCTGATGCGGAGCAGCTATGGTTGACGATATCTCACGCGGGGTCTGGGTCTTCGCCGAACAGCGCCGCGGCCGACTGAAAAACACTGCTTTTGAGCTTTTGACCGAGGGGAGGAGACTGGCGGACACCCTCCGGACTGAACTCGCCGCCGTTTGCTTCGGTCACCGGGTCGAGGCCATCGAGAGTCTTATCGCCCATGGCGCTGACCGCGTTTATCTGGTGGACGCCCCGGAACTGGCGGACAACCGGGAAGACCTGCTCACCGGCCAGCTGGCGGCGCTCATCGAACAGTACCGGCCGGAAATCGTGCTCGCCCCGGGGACTCCTCTCGGCCGCGCCTTTATCCCCCGCGTGGCGGCGCGCATTCCCACCGGGCTCACCGCGGATGCCACCGGCCTGGATGTAGATATCGAGAAAAGACAGCTCTGGCAGACCTGTCCCGCTTTCAGCGGTAATTTCCTGGTAACCATTGTCTGTCCGGAACGCCGTCCCCAGATGGTAACCGTACGCCCCCGTGTCTTCAAACCGGGCGCGCCGGATATGAAACACCGGGGCGAGATAGTCCGGGTGGACTTTGACCGCGCCGCCGTCACTGCAAAGACAAAACTGCTTGAGTTTATCGAGGAGGCCGCCGGGACGGTTGACTTCGGCGAGGCGGATATCATCGTCGCCGGCGGCCGCGGCCTGGGCGCCGGGCGGAATTTCCGGATGCTGGAGGAACTGGCGGAAGTATTGGGCGCCGCCGTGGGTGCCACGCGCCCCCCGGTGGATGAAGGCTGGCTCCCTTATTCCCGCCAGATAGGCCAGACCGGAAAAACGGTCTCTCCCCGCCTCTACCTGGCCATCGGCATCTCCGGGGCGGTACAGCACCAGGTCGGCATCCAGACTTCGGACATCATCGTCGCCATCAATGAAGACCCCGCCGCCCCCATCTTTGATATCGCCACCTACGGCATTGTCGGCGACCTGTTCAAGGTCGTCCCCCTTCTCACCGAAAAGCTGAGAAGCCGGTGAGTAAGGTCGGTGTTTTTCCTTAACTACTCCAATCTCATTGACCCTCTCCTCCGCCCCGTCCGTCTTTGCGCCCTCCGCTTTTCCGGCCTCAAGCCCAGAGAAACGGTGCTGGACGTCTGCTGCGGCACCGGTGACCAGGCTTACCATTACGCCCGCGCCGGTCTCGTCGCCACCGGCGTTGACCTTGACCCGGCCATGCTCCGCCTTGCCGGAAAAGACAGGCGAAGGCGGACGCTGGATAACGTCTCTTTCCTCATGGCTGACGCCCGCCACCTGCCTTTCCCGGACGGTTCCTTTGACGGTGCCTCCATCTCTTTCGCCCTCCACGAAAAAGAAAGAAACGCCCGCGGTGATGTCATCTCCGAGATGAAAAGGGTCGTCCGGCCCGGAGGTACCCTCGTTTTTATTGATTATCACGTCCCCCCGCCCCGCGGCCCCGTCTCCCGCTTGGTCAGGGTCGCCGAGCTTATTGCCGGCCGGCGGCACTATAATTGCTTTCAAGACTACCTGGAACAGGGCGGCCTGGACGCGTTGCTGCCGCTGAATCGCCTCGCCGTATCCCGTCGGAGCTGCCTTAACGGCGGACTTATCGCCATCCGCAAAGCGCCCAACCCGTAACCCCCCCTGGATTATGCCGGAAAGTGCGCCATGAATCCGGCCGGTGTTATTTTGGTTTTGTGGTCTCTTCGTTTGTCATTGCGAGCGTAGCGAAGCAATCCCTGTTGGACTGAGGTTGCCAGGAAGGCCTCCGGCCCTTCAAGATGACACCGGCAAGCCGGGACCGAACAAAACCTCTGCTCCGCACGCTTGCAGTAGACCCCCTCCCCGGCTTATAATGTACTTGAACCTGGTGCCGGGGAGGTGGGTGTGATGCAGATAAATGTGTCTCAGCTGCTGAAGGAGCCAATCGGTTCCGAACGCGATTACGATATAAGCGGCAGGGTTGACATTGCCGGGAATGGCAAACAGTGCGCCGTACGTGGTGAGGCAAAAATGCTGCGGACTCACCGCGGCGCACTGGTGGAAGCGGAGCTGGAGACAGAGGTAGAGCTGCTTTGCAGCCGCTGCCTGCAATCCTTCCTCCAAAAGGTTACCTTGAAAATTGAAGAAGAGTACATCCCGGTCATTGATGTTGTTACCGGTGTCCGGTTATCCGCTCCAGAAGACCCCGGCTCGTTTCTGATTGACGAGCACCACGTTATTGACCTGACCGAGGCGGTTCGTCAGTACGCCCTGCTGGCCGTACCGATGAAACCCCTCTGCTATCAGGATTGTGCCGGACTCTGCCCGGGATGCGGTAAAAACCTTAACCGGGAGCTCTGCCAGTGCCCGGAAGAAGTTATTGACCCACGCTGGTCAGAGCTGCTGAAGTTGCTCCGCTAGCAAATAACAGAGTAAGGAAAGAACGGATTATGGCTTTACCCAAGAGAAGAGTATCCAGCGCGCGCCGGGACCGGAGACGTAGCCATATGGCAGCCACTCCCCCGCCCCTGGAAGAATGCCCCCAGTGTCACAGCCCCAAAGTCCCCCACCGCGTCTGCCGCACCTGTGGCACCTACGCCGGCCGGGAAATCATCCAGGTTAAAGGCCCCAAAGCCAGGCCAGAGTAGCCCCTCGGCAGGGGCGGCCCGGCATTATATCTTTTTACCGGAACTGCTTGGTTCACGGGGGTGCATTGATTATAATGGAGTACGGTAAAAGCTTCGGCTTATGAAAGTAGCCTACGTTTTTCCCGGGCAGGGTTCTCAGGTGGCCGGGATGGGGTGTGACCTGTATGACCGCTTCAAGGCGGCGCGGAGCGTCTTTGACCGCGCGGACGAAGTCGTCGGTTTTCCTCTTTCCCGGCTCTGCTTTGACGGTCCGGAAGAAGAGCTCCGTCAGACCATCAACGCCCAGCCCGCCATCCTGACCGTCAGCTACGCCTGTTTGCAGGCCGTCCGGGAAAGCAACCCCGGTTTCCCCCCGCCCGCCTTTGTCGCCGGGCACAGCCTCGGCGAGTATACCGCCCTGGCCGTGGCCGGTGTGGTCGATTTTGCCACCGCCGTTTTTCTCGCCCGGGAGCGGGGACGGCTGATGCACCAGACCGGCACCGTCCGCCCCGGCAGCATGGCCGCGGTAATGGGCCTGGACGAGATTGTCCTGGCCGAGGTCTGCCGGGAGGCCGGCGCTCACATCGTCAATATCAACTGCCCGGGCCAGCTCGTCATCTCCGGCGATAGCGCCAGCGTTACCCGGGCGATGTCTTCAGCCGGTGACCGGGGCGCCTCCCGCGCTATCCCCCTCCCCGTCAGCGCCGCCTTTCACTCCCCGCTGATGCAGCCCGCTGTAGAAGGTATGACGGAGATTATCTCCTCCCTGCCCTTCCGGGAGCCGGCAGTTCCCGTCATCGCCAATACCAGCGGCCTTCCTTTGACCACGGCGGAATCGGTAAAAGAGGAACTGCTGGCGCAGATATGCAACTGCGTGCAGTGGCAGCGTTCCATCGAGTACATGGTGGCGCAGGGAGTAACCTCTTTTTACGAAATAGGCCCCGGCCGGGTGCTGACCGGCCTCGTCCGGAGGATAAACCGGGAGGTTGCCGCCGTCAGCATCGGCACCGCCGAGGCGGTCGAGAATGCGTAGCGGGAAGCCCTTCTCTCCGGTAGGGCGGTTTCTCTTTCCCTTGGCGGGAAGAAACTTTAACCAAACGGAATAACCTGGCAGCAGCTAAAGGAGGCAGCATATGGACCTTTCCGGAAAGGTAGCCGTGGTCACCGGCAGCGCCCGCGGCATCGGGCGGGAAATCGCCCTCAAACTGGCCGAAGTCGGCGCCACGGTGGTGGTTACTGACGTCACTGACGCTGAACCGGTGGCGGAAGAAATCAGAAAACTGGGCCGCCAGAGTCTGGCCGTCAGCGCTGACGTTACCTCGTCAACGGCGGTAGCCGGCCTGGTGGACACCGTGCTTTCCACCTACGGCCGGGTCGATATCCTGGTCAATAACGCCGGTATCGCCCGGGACCAGCTCCTGATGCGGATGACGGACGAGGACTGGGATAAAGTGCTGGAGGTAGACCTGAAGAGCGTTTTCCTCTGCACGCGCGCGGTGCTGCGCCCGATGATGAAGCAGCGTGCCGGGCGCATCATCAGCATCTCCAGCATCGTCGGCATCGTCGGCAACCCCGGTCAGGCGAATTACGCCTCGGCAAAAGCGGGCATCATCGGCTTCACCCGTACCATCGCCCGGGAAGCCGGCTCGCGCGGCATCACCGCTAACGCCGTCGCCCCCGGCTTCATTGATACCCGGATGACCCAGCAGCTCCCGGAAGAGCACCGGCAGGAGCTGATGAGACGCATCCCCCTCGGTTCGCTGGGCACTCCCCGGGACGTGGCCGAGGCGGTAGCCTTCCTCGCCTCCGATGAGGCCCGGTACATTACCGCCCAGGTGCTCGGTGTGGACGGCGGCATGGGTGGTATGTAGCCGCGTAGAAGTACCACTTGTAGAAACAGGGAGTGGTAACGGGCTGACCTTACCCCTTTCGGCAAAAATAAAACCGGCCCTCGGGTCGGTTTTATTTTTGGCTCGCCGTCACTCAAGTGACCAACTACGGGTGGCGGTTCATTGCCCCTCCCCGATGTCCGCCGCGGCTTATACTTTTCTCCTCACATCACTCCTGCCGGACTATTCTCCTCTACGTAGAGATTGGCTGCTCGGTTGCTCTGTAACGTCGCTGTTACAGGCTACCTTGGCTGCCGCAGGCCATTATGGCAGCACCGGGATACCCGTTTGTCAATACTCCGGGACGGTTTTTCTTTCCGGCCGCTCTATCTGGGGCCGCCGCCTCATCCGCCACTCCTTGAAGCACTGGATTACCTCGTCATCGCCCGGCTCGTGCCAGTAGCGGAAAAAATCGGACACGTAAAACTCCGCGGCAAACCCGGCCACGCAGGTGATTACCCGGTCGGCGGTTTTCTCCACCTTGGGCAGGGCCGTCGCCGAGGCTACCGGCACCGCCACCACTATCCTCTCCGGGCGCGTGTGCCGGATGGACTCCACCGCCGCCATCATCGTGTAGCCGGAGGCCAGCCCGTCATCCACTATTATCGCCGTCTTCCCGCTCAGCTTGGCAGGCGGTATCTCCCGCCGGTAGAGCAGGCTTCGCTGTTTGATATCGGCCCTTACCCGGCTCACCTGGTAATTTATCTGGTGCTGGCTCAGCCCCGCTCTTTCCACCATCTCTGCGTTCAGGATGATGGTGCCATCGGCGGTCACCGCCCCGAAACCCCCCTCCGGACTCAGGGGCAGGGGGATTTTCCGGGAAATGACCAGGTTCAGCTCGGCCTCCAGCTCCAGTGCCACTCCCAGCGCCACCAGCACCCCTCCGTTCGGTATCGCCAGCACTGTGGTTGACTTATCCTTGTATTCCGTCAGTTTGGCCGCCAGCTGGTGACCGGCATCAAACCGGTTCTCGAAGATAGGTCTCTGTCCGGACAGGTGCATCTTACTCTCCCCCGTTTCTTGCTAGATTAAACCAGCCTGAACTCCTTGACGTCAACCAGCCCCCGGTCGGTCAGCTTCAGCTCCGGGATGACCGGCAGGGCCATAAAGGAAAGGGTGGCAAAAGGCGCCGTCAAGGTGCTGCCCAGCTCCCCGGCCCTTCTTTCCAGCCTCTCCAGGCTTTCCGTCACCGCTTCCAGCGGCTCATCGGAAAGCAGCCCGGCAATCGGTAGCGCCAGGCTGTCCACCACCCTGCCACCGGCGGTAACCGCCAGCCCACCCTGGAGCCGCTCGATTTCTCTCACCGCCGCCAGCATATCTTCGTCGCTGGTTCCCACCACCACGATGTTGTGGGAATCATGGGCGATGGATGAAGCCAGCGCCCCTTTTTTCAGGCCAAAGCCCCGTATCAGCCCCACCCCGGTATTGCCCGTGGCGTGGTGCCTCTCCACCACCGCCATTTTCAGGATATCCCGCTCCGTGTCCGCCGCCACGCTGCCCCCCCGCGCCGCCATTTTTTCCATCCTCTTCCGCGTAACTATCTGCCCCGGAACAATCTCGATAACCGGCCGTGGAGCGCCCGTGTCCGGGACCCGGAGCGCCTCCCGGCTGAGCCCCTTGACGTTCACCGTGCCGGATAACCGCCGGTCGCTGATTTCCGGCAGGTCGAAGACCGCTCTGCCATCCCGGGCCACCGTCTTCCCGTGGTAAAAAACACTGCTTATCCTCAGTTCGTTCAGGTCATCCAGCACGATAAGGTTGGCCATATAGCCCGGAGCGATTGCCCCCAGACCGCGCAGGCGGAAATACCCGGCGGTATTGACCGTCGCCATCTGGATGGCCCGCATCGGCTCCAGTCCCAGCCGGATTGCCTTGCGCACCACGGCGTCGATGTCCCCGTCTCGCTGCAGGTCGGAGCAGCTCCGGTCGTCCACCACCAGGCAGCACCTCTTATACGTACGGTCGGTAACCAGGGGCAGCAGGGCTTCCAGGTTCTTTTCGGAAGACCCTTCCCGTATCATGATGAACATCCCCCGAGCCAGTTTCTCCCCGGCCTCGGCGAAAGTGACTGATTCGTGGTCGGAGCCGATTCCCGCCGCCGCGTACGCTTCCAGGTCTTTGCCGGTAACCCCCGGCGCGTGCCCGTCCACCGCTCTGTCTCCGGCCAGGGCTATCTTGCCCAGCAGCCCGGTGTCGCCGCCGAGCACGCCGGGAAAGTTCATTACCTCCCCCAGCCCGATGCACCCCCGCCACCGCAGTATCCGCCGGATATCCTCCAGGCCGATACTCGCCCCGGACGTCTCCAGGTGGGTTGCCGGCACGCAGGACGGCGCCATCAGAAACACGTCCAGCGGCAGGCGGCGCG
The DNA here is from genome assembly GCA_964615345.1 of uncultured Dehalococcoidaceae bacterium. Lineage (GTDB taxonomy): Bacteria > Chloroflexota > Dehalococcoidia > Dehalococcoidales > RBG-16-60-22 > JACZSH01. The sequence goes on from CAZTMR010000044.1 coordinate 10,400, forward strand.
CGTAGTCCAGCACGTACTTCATCCCCGCCAGCCCGCCCACATTGGCTATTTCGTGCAAATCCGTCACCACCGCCGAGGTCCCCCGCGCCACCACCGCCCGCGCGTACTGGCCCACGTCCAGCATCGAGCTCTCCAGGTGAGTGTGCCCGTTGATGAGTCCCGGGGCCAGATATTTCCCGGACAGGTCCCGTACCTGCTTTGCTCGCCGGTAGTCCCCCACCCCGGCAATCCGGTCGCCGCAGATGGCCACGTTACCCGTTTCCACCTCACCGGTGAAAGTGTTCACCACCCGGGCGTTTGCCAGGATAAGGTCGGCCGGGATTTCCCCCCTTGCCGCTGAGACCAGGCGGGACGCTCTGGTTGCCAATCTCGTCACTCCTCGATAATGCGTATCTCCGGCAGGTTGCGGAACATCTCGTCGCAGTCCAGCCCGTAACCCACCAGGAATTTATCGGGCACGGTGAAACCCGCGTAATCGATTTTCACCGGCACCCGCCTCCGGCCGGGTTTGTCCATCAGCGTGCACAGCCTTACCGAAGCCGGCTCTTCCGGCCGCAGACAGTCGAAGAGAAAAGCCGCCGAAAGACCGGTATCGACGATGTCCTCGATGACGAGTATGTCGCGGTCTTTCACCGGCGCGCGCAGGCTCTGCACCACCTCCACCTTCCCCGAACTCTGCGTCTCTTTGCCGTAGCTGGACAGCCCGATGAATTGCACTTCCAGCGGAAAGTCCAGCTGCCGGATGAGGTCGGCCAGAAACACGAAAGAGCCTTTCAGGATGCTCAGCAGCAGGGGCCTCCGGCCCTGATAGTCACCGGTGATTTCCGCCGCCAGCCGGCTCACCGCAGAGGCGATTTCCTCCCTGGTATAGAGGACGCGGAGCCCGGATTGAGAACTCATCGTTACTTGAGATTATAATCGTTATGCGCCGTTCTGTCTATACGGGATAATCAGTCCCGGTCACCGGAATAGCTGCTAAGTCAGCCTGCCACGGCGCAGTCGTTCAGAATGATGTTTCTCTCGTAGCCGCCGTACGTGCCCCGGACTGTGGCCGTCTCTCCCGCGGCCAGCCGCCGCAGGGCCGCTCCCTCCCTGCCGCCGAAGGTGCAGCGGACGTTCGCTTGCGTCCCGCTGGGACCGCTTCCCAGCAGCAGATAACGGACGTCCAGGTGTTCCCTGAGTACCACCTTTTCCACCACCCCGCTCACCAGCAGGGTTTGCTCTTTTAGCCTGGTATTGGTGCCCGTCCTGTCCCGGCCGAAGGCCGTGTTCAACTGTGCCACCGTTATCTCTATCATTCCGGATTCCGGGCGCGGCTCCAGGTTGGCCTCCGCTTCCGGCTCCTCCCTGGGGGAAAGTGGTTCCGGCGCGGGCGCCGGTTCCGGGGCGGGTTCTTCTGCTGGTGCTCCGGCTGTCTCCGGCTCTGGCCCGGGTTGTGGCTCCGGAGCGGGTTCCGGTCTTGCCTCGGGGGCGCTTTCCGCCGCTGGCCCGGCCGCTGTCTCCGCTTCCTCCGCGCTTACCGGTTCCCCTTCCGGGGGTGGTTCCGGCGGTGCTTCAGGCTCAGGAGCCGGTTCCGCTTC
>CAZTMR010000045.1:0-11962 GCA_964615345.1 uncultured Dehalococcoidaceae bacterium
TATCGGTTCACTTTTCAGGCTTTAACAGTTCACTTTTCAATTTTTTTTAACACCCGGACGCACCCGCATTGACAAATCGGCCGGCGGTTTCAATAATAACTACAGATTACCTGCCCGGAGGCGTGACCTTGAGTAAAGCGTGGTGGCTCTGCCCGCTCGCCCTGCTGGTGGCGGTCACGGGATGCCGGGTCGCCGCACCGGAGACGGAGCTAACTGCCGAACAGCGCTCCCGCCTGGAGCTGGTCCCGGAAATCAAGGCGTTCGAAAGCCGGCTCGGCTTCGAGCCCACGGAAAACTTCAAAACTTATTCGCTGGACCTGGAGTCCTACCGTTACTGGTTCTATACCCCGAAGACGGAGCTCCCGTACTCTCTGGACGACTCCCGTCTCCAGTGGCTGACCGGTGAGCCGGAAAACGTCTCCCTGGACTTTGAGCGGTATGACGTGTTCTCTTATTCCATAGAGGCCCTGGCCGGAATCGAGACCCCCCTGACCCGGTCTCTGCTGGAAGCTCCTCTGGCCCGGTTTATCCTCCTCATCTTTCATGAAGACTGGCACGAACAAATTGACCTGCCCCTGGGCATCGAGGAGCCGTCCGCCGAAGTGGTCAGTTACATCGCCGCCCTGAGCTTCACCGCCGAGAAGTTCGGTCCGGACTCGAAAGTACACCGCACCCTGCGGAACGAACTGGGCAACAAGCTGGAGGCGAGTCACGTCTACCGGCGTTATTACGAGCAGTTAGATGCGCTGTATGCGGAACTGGATTCTGGCGCCGTCTCCAGGCCGGAAGCGCTGCGGGCAAAGGCGCAGCTTATCGCATCGCTGGGGGATGACCTGGAGGATATCTGGGGAGGCCGGCCGAACCAGCTGAATAATAGCTACCTGGCTTTCCAGATGACCTACTTCCGGCACCTGCCCCGGCTGTATGAGGTGTTCTGGCAGACGGAACGGGACCTCGCGGAAACGATGTCCCTTTTCCGCTCTATGCCCGGTCAGGGGGTGGAATACGATAGCCTGGAGGAAGTCATCCGCATCGAGAAACGGGCTCTCGATTCTCTCCGCGGGTTTGACCGGCCGGCGCCGTAACCCGGGCCCGGTTTTGTCAGTGCGGGCGCAGCGAAGCAGTCTCTACTGGACAAAGATTGTTACCGGCTCCTTCACGACTGAACCTTCTGGCTCCGTTATGTTAGAATAGTGGTAACCGCAGCCGGAAAGGGAATAGCCTTGCTTTACCTGCTCTATGGAGAAGACGATTTTTCCGCCCACCAGACGCTCGACGAGATAAAAAAAACGGTCGGTGACGAGACCGCCCTGGCTACCAATACCACCGTCTTCGACGGTGCGCAGGTTACCGCGCCGGAGATAAGAAGCGTCACCGGGGCGATGCCTTTCCTGGCGGAAAAGCGCCTGGTGGTGATTAAAGGCCTGCTGGAAAGATTTGAAGCGCGTCGTGGCTCCGGGAAAAAAAAGCCCGCCGCAGACCGCCGCGCGGAGTACCGGCCGCTGGCGGAGTGTCTGGGTAACGTACCTGATTTTACCGTCGCTGTCCTCATGGACGGAAAGGTGGATAAGAAAAACCCCCTGCTCCGGGCGCTGGCGGACCGCGCCACGGTAAAGTCCTTCCCCCCGCTCCGGGGCGCCTATCTGGCTTCCTGGATACAGGGAAGAGTCCGGACGGAAGGCGGCAGCATCACCCCACCCGCGGCGGAGCTGCTCTCTCGTTACGTCGGCGGTAACCTGTGGGTTATGGCCAGCGAAATCAAAAAACTGGTGCTTTTCACCGCCGGACGCCGCATCGGGGAGGAAGACGTCAGGCGGGTGGTCAGCTACGCGCAGGAGGCCAGCGTTTTTGCGATGGCTGACGCCATTATCGAGTTCCGCGCCGGGACCGCCCAGAGTCTGCTTCAGCAGCTCTTGCAGCAGGGGGCGCCTCCCGCCTACCTGCTGGTGATGCTGGCGCGGCAGATCAGGCTCATCGTCCGCGTCAAAGAGTTGCGCCGCCGGCGCAAGCCGGAAATGGAGATAAAGAACCGCCTCGGCATCTTCAGTGACTTCGTTTACCGCAAGGCGCTGGAGCAGTCGGCGCGCTATTCCCTGGAGCGATTGAAGGAGGTCTACCGGCGCCTTCTGGAGGCGGACCTCGCCGTCAAGACCGGCCGGTTTGAGCCGGAGCTGTCCCTCCACATCCTTCTCGGTGAGCTCGGCCAGAGACCGGGCGTGGAGACGGCCTGATTTCTCCTGACGCTTCCCGGTGCGTATTAACCCCTTCCCTTTCAGGCCGGGGTGACGCGGGCTTCCGTCACGTTCAGAGCTCCTGTTTGCTTCTGGTTGCTTTTCTTGCTCACTCCCTGTACTCCCTCTCCATCCTGAAGCAGGTGTGATTTCCCGCAGAACAACCAGATGTAAATAAGACCCGTCCGAAGTCCCCCCTCGACAAATCCCCCCTGATGGGCTAAAGTTTTCACCAGGATGACGCGCCCGGGAAATAGGCTAAAGCCGGTCCTTGCCGTTGACCTCGGCGGTACCAGGCTGGCGGCCGCCATCGTCTCTGCGGAAGGTAAGATTATCTACCGTGAAGACTCGCTCACTCTGGCCGGGGAAGGCCCGCGGGCGGTCATAGACCGTCTTTTCTCGGTCCTGGACAGACTCCTCCGCCCTCAGGGGCTGGCTTCGTCTCATCCTGTTGCCATCGGTCTCGGCATCGCCGGCATCGTTGACGTTCTTTCCGGTCGGGTGGTCTCCGGCCCCCACCTCCCCGGCTGGCATAATGTCCCCCTGCGGGATACGGTCGCACAAAAATACAGCCTCCCCGTACACCTGCTCAATGACGCCAGTGCCGCCGCCCTCGGGGAGCACCGCTACGGGGCGGGGCGGGGCGCCGGGAACCTGGTGCTGCTCACGCTGGGCACCGGTATCGGCGGCGGCATCATCATTGACGGCCGGCTCTACCAGGGCGCCCTGGGTACCGCCGGTGAAATCGGGCATATGAGTATCGATGCCGGGGGAGAAGAGGACGTCTGCGGCAACGTTGGCTGCCTGGAAACCTTCGTCTCCGGCCCCGCCATCGCCACAGCCGCCCGGCGTCGGCTCGCCGACGGCGGAAAGTCATCCCTGCTCGAGGCGGCCGCCGGCCAGCCGGATGGTGTCACCGCGGAAAAAGTGGGCGACGCCGCCCGGCGCGGGGATGCCCTCGGCCGGGACGTTATCCGCCGCGCGGGGGCTTACCTGGGCATCGGCCTGGTGAACGTGGTCAATATTTTCAATCCGGAGATGATCATTATCGGCGGCGGCCTGGCCGGACTGGGCTCTCTCCTCCTTGACCCCGCCCGGCGGGTGGTCCGGGAGCGGGCCTTTTCCCCGCCGGCGCGGGCGGTGCGCATCGTTCCCGCCCGCCTCGGCAATGACGCCGGCCTCATCGGCGCCGCCGCCTGCGCCCTCGATTCGCCGGGCTAGCAATTCGCTGCTTGCCTCCTCAATCTCCCTTCTCATTGACAGCCAGCACCTCCAGCGCCTAAAATCAAATAGCCAGCGTCTTTCTGGAAGGAGATTTTTCCGTTGACCGGTGACGATATCCGAAAAGCCTATCTGGATTTTTTCGCCGAAAAAGGGCATGACATCGTGCCCAGCTCCTCTTTGATTCCCCACGGAGACCCCACCCTGCTGCTCACCAGCGCCGGTATGGTGCAGTTCAAGGCTTATTACCTGGGAGAAGAAGTGCCCCCCAATCCCCGCCTCGCCTCCTGCCAGAAATGCTTCCGTACCACGGACATAGAAGTGGTCGGGGATACCACGCACCTCACTTTCTTCGAAATGCTGGGCAATTTCAGCATCGGCGATTATTTCAAGAAAGAGGCCATCGCCTGGGGCTGGGAGTTCTGTACCGGGCGGCTCGGCCTGGACCCGGAGCGGCTCTGGGCCACCATCTACCTGGACGACGAAGAGTCTTTCCAATACTGGCGCGAGATCGGCCTTCCCGAACGGAAAATCCGGCGCTTCGGGGACAAGGAGAACTACTGGGGTCCGGCCGGCAACTCCGGCCCCTGCGGCCCCTGCAGCGAGATTCATTACGACCTCGGCGAGGAGCTGGGCTGTACCCGGCCCACCTGCGGCCCCAACTGTGATTGCGGCCGCTTTACCGAGATATGGAACCTGGTCTTTACCCAGTACAACCAGGACGAGGCGGGCAACCGCACTCCCCTCCCCAGGCCCAATATCGATACCGGTATGGGACTGGAGCGCACGCTGGCGGTGGTTACCGGCAAATCCTCCGTTTACGAGACCGACCTGTTCACCCCGCTGCTCGATTGTATCGGCGGGCTGGCCGGCAAGAAATACGGCGCTGACGAAACCGTGGACCACGCCATGCGCGTTGCCGCCGAGCACGGCCGCGGTATTACTTTCCTCATCGCTGACGGCGTCGTCCCGGCCAATGACGGGCGGGGCTACGTCCTGCGCCGCCTGCTCCGCCGCGCCTCCCTCTTCGGCCGGCGCCTCGGCCTGGAACGGCCCTTCCTTGCCGCGCTCGCCCAGACCACCGTTGACCGTATGGGGCACGTTTACCCGGAGCTGAAAGAAAGGCGTGACTTCATCTTCCAGGCCATCCGGCTTGAGGAGACCCGCTTTGCGGAAACACTGAACACCGGGCTGGAGATGCTGGAAGGGATTATGGCCGGGCTGGGCGGGCGGCGTCGGGAAATCTCCGGCGAGCAGGCTTTCCGACTGTACGATACCTACGGTTTCCCCGTGGAGCTGACCCGGGAAGTCGCCGCCGAGCGCGGCTTTTCCGTGGATACTGAAGGCTTCCAGCGCGAGATGGCGCGGCAAAAAGAAAAAGCGCGCGCCAGCCACCGCTTTGAGCTGGCGGAAAAAGGCCTTTCCGCGCTGAAGAAAGAGCTGGACCTGAAGACCACCCGGTTTGTTGGCTATCACCGGCTCACCCATAAATCTGCCATCAGCGCCCTGGTGGTGGACAACCGGTCCGTGAAAACCGCCCGGGAAGGAGATGAAGTCGATCTCGTCCTGGAAAGCACCCCGTTCTATGCCGAGATGGGCGGTCAGGTGGGTGATACCGGCCGGATAGACGCGGTTGAGGGGCAGTTCGTGGTTACCGATACGGCGCGAGTGCCGCCGGACGTCTTTGTCCACCAGGGATACGTCTCCCGGGGGGAGATATCCGTGGGAGACGAAGTGGAAGCCAGCGTGGACGCGGAACGGCGCCGGGACATCGCCCGTAACCACACCGCCACCCACCTGCTCCACTACGCCCTGCGCCGGACGCTCGGCGAGCACGCCCGGCAGCGCGGCTCGGTGGTAGCCCCGGACCGCTTCAGCTTTGACTTTTCTCACCTCACCGCCATGACCCCGGAGGAGCTGGAGCGGGTGCAGCGCGCCGTCAATGAGAAAATCCGGGAAGACCTGCCCGTCTATGATGAAGAAATGCCCTACCAGGAAGCGGTCAAAGAGGGCGCCATCGCCCTTTTCGATGAAAAGTACGGCGATAAGGTGCGTGTCCTCAAGACGGGAAAACCGCCGGTCAGCATCGAGCTCTGCGGTGGTACCCACGCCGCCACCACCGGGGAAATCGGGTTTTTCCATATCCTCGGCGAACACAGCATCGGCGCCGGGCTGCGCCGTATCGAGGCGGTCACCGGCCGCGGCGCCGAGGATTTTATCCGCCGCCGTTTTGCCGTTCTGCGGAGTATCGCCGGTATCGTCGGCGCGGAAAACGAAGATGTCCGGGCAAAGGTGGATGGCTTGGTCAGCGAACTGAAAAGCGAGCGCCGCCGCCGGGAAAACCTGGAAAAGGAGCTCGCCCGCAGCCGGGCGGAAACCCTCCTCAACCGCGTCGAGTCGGCCGATGGCGTGAACTTGCTGGTGGCCGCCGTGCCGTCTTCGCGTATGGAAGCCCTGCGCGAGATGAGTGATTTTCTCCGCGATAAGCTGAAAAGCGTCGCTCTCGTTCTGGGCTCCGTTTACCAGGGTAAACCGGTCTTCTTGTCGGCGGTCACCCCTGACCTGGTGGCAAAAGGCTACCACGCCGGCAATATTATTGGCCGCGCGGCGAAAGCAGCCGGCGGCGGCGGTGGCGGCCGCCCTGACCTGGCCCAGGCCGGCGGCAAGCACAAAGATAAGCTGGACGAGGCGCTCCGGGTAGCCAGAACCCTGCTCGAGAAAAAGGATGCGTAGTCTCGGTCTGGACATCGGCGAACGGCGCATCGGCGTCGCCCTCGGTGATCCTTCCGGGATACTGGCCACGCCGCTTACCATCATCGAGCGCTCCGGGGACGAGACGACCATCGCTTCCATCCGGGAAGTCGTGGAAAAGTATCGGGTCGCCCGCGTCATCATCGGCCTTCCCCTTGCCCCGGACGGCGGGCTGGGCATGCAGGCGCAAAAAATAAAACACTTTGCGGAAAAGCTGAACGCCGCCGGAGTCTCCATAGAATACCGGGATGAGCGCCTGTCCACGGTGACCGCCCGTAACCTGATGCGGGAGGCCGCCAAAAACCGGCGGTCGCGGGATGACGCCATCGCCGCCGCCGTTATCCTGCAAAGCTACCTGGACGAGTCCGCCTCTTGACCCTGTACCCCCGGCGCCCTTGACGGTTGCCCTGTTTGCTTCCGGTTGCTTTTCACGCTCACCCCCCTGTATCTCCCTCTCCATCCTGAAGCAGATACAAATAAAACCTTGACAATAGCCCCCCTGTCTGTTTATAATTGTTTTAACAAAGCAATATTAAAAGGTAAAATGGTGCCGCTGGATAACTACTATAACGTGATAGAGGTTTCCCGCCGCCTCAAGGTTCATCCTGAGACGGTGAAACGTCTGTGCCGTCAGGGGGATATCCCGGCAACCAAGATTCACAATACCTGGCTCATTAGCGGTGATACCCTGGATAACTTCGCCGGTACCTATGTCCCCCGGCGGGGCGCCCGTAAAAAGCTGATAAAGTAAAGGAGAGTTATCGGTAATCGCTCCGGAATAAAATCAAGGATGGATTGGCCCGTGAAAAATGGTAAAATCCTCCGCCTTCTGTCAGTGATGCTCCTCCTGCCGCTTCTATCGGCAATCGTTATCGGCGCGCCGGTGCTGGCCGCACCACTTGTTTCCCTTTCTCCGGACAGCGGCGCTGCCGGGACGCTGGTTCGCGTCATCGGCGAAAACTTTGACTCTTACATCGGGGACAATATTTTTATTTTCTTTGACAGCACCGAGATGATTGGCAGCCCTTTAACCGTACCTGAAACCGGTGTCTTCAGCTTCAGCTTTAATATCCCGGAAGAAGCTGAACCGGGCGAGCACGCCGTCAGGGTGAAAAACGAGCTGACCACCCTGGCGCTGGCCACGTTTATTCTGTACGAGACTGAAATCAGCCTGGATAAAGGGTCGGGTAATACCGGCACCCGGGTAACCATTGACGGCCGCGGTTTCTCCGCGGATAAAGTGGTGACTTTCCTCTATGATAACGGCGTTCAGGAAATACTGGGCACCCGTCCGGCCAGTTCCTCCGGCGATTTCAGCTTCAGCTTTACCGTCCCGGAGAGCGTGGGCGGCCGGCACCGTGTCAGCGCCCGGAACACCGCCGGCGATGCCGCGGCAGCTTTCTTTGAGGTGGTCCCCCTCTTCTCCCTCGGAGCGCCCTCCGGGGCTGCCGGTGAAATCCTCACCGTTTCCGGTACCGGTTTCGGCCGCCGGAGTGATGTTTTCGTTTTCTTCGAGAGTAAAGAAGTAGCTTTCGCCCGGACTGATGATAACGGTAGCTTTGCCGGAGCTTCCTTTAATATCCCCGCTCTCCCTCCCGGCCGCTATGATATCAGGGGGAAAGACGGCGAACAGAACACGGCCAGAACCTCCTTTGACATCGTGGCCGGAATCAGCCTGGACAGTCCGGGCGGCAGTGTTGGCGCCGGGGTCCTGGTAGCCGGTACCGGCTTTGCCCCCGGCGGCAGGATAACCGTTAGTTATGATGACACTCCGGTGGCCACCGCCACCGCCGCTGCCGATGGTAGTTTTGAGGTCGCTTTTGAAGTTCCGGTCAGCCGCCACGGGGAACACGCCATTACCGTCACGGATGGCGTTATCACCCGGCAGGCCTCCTTCCTTGTGGAAGAAGAACCTCCCCCGGCCCCGGAACCGCGCCTCCCGGCGGATGCGGAACAGGTAAAAGCGGAAGCCTATTTTGACTGGTCTCAGGTCACTGATGCCAGTTTGCCCCTGTCTTACCACTTCCAGGTCGGCATTGATAGCGGCTTTGGCACCCTGGTGCTGGATAAGCCCGGACTGCGCCAGTCTGAATACTCCTTGTCCGGTGAGGAAAAGTTGGCCGCGGTCAGCGCGGACTCTCCTTATTACTGGCGGGTAAGAGCCGTGGACGCCGCCGCCAACGAGAGCGCCTGGTCGCCGCCCCGCTCATTCCTTGTGCTTGCTCCGCCGGCGCCGGAACTGGTGTCGCCAAAAACTGGCATTAAAGCGGAAAATGAGGTATCCTTTAGTTGGGAAGCCGTGGGCAGCTTAAATCCTCCGGTGACCTATCAACTCCAGGTCGCCACGGAGGAAAGTTTCACTTCCCTGGCTCTGGAGAAAAAAGAAATATCGGCTGCGGAATACACCCTGACTGAAAAGGAAAGTCTCCCGGCGGTCAAGCAGGAATTCCCTTATTACTGGCGGGTCCGGGCGGTTGACGGGGCGGGCAATGCCGGGAGCTGGTCGGAACCCGGCTCGTTTTACGTCGGCTTCAGCTTCCCCGTCTGGCTGATTCTTGTCCTGGGCGGGGTTGCCCTCGCCGTTATCGGCTTCATCGCCTTTTTACTGGGCAGAAGGACCGCTTATTATGAAGCGGAATAAGGAAATACTGAATCACTGGAATCAGGGGAGGAAAGGAATGAAGTTTTTTCCCGGGATATTTCGGATAATCAGTGTGGTACTGGTTTTATCCCTCCTGGCTATGGCGGCGCCGGCGTCCGCGCAGACCAGGGAGATGACCATTGACCCGCTGGAAGGCAGTATCGGCACTACTATTACCATCGTCGGTGAGGGGTTCAACGCCAGCACAACCTCTACGGATAGGTACGGCATAATTTATTTTTCCAGCCAGGAAGCTTCCACGCTCCACGATATCGATTCTGACGTCACCGCCTATAAAATCGTGGACTCCCTGGTGTATCTTGACCTGGAAGGGGAGTTCACCACCACGGTCGAGGTCCCGGAAGTTCTGGATGACGGCGATGATACGGAAGACGTAACCGTGGGTACTTACTATCTCTACTTCTGTTATTACAACCTCACCACCCCGCCCACCGTGGCCACCCGGATACGGTCGGTGGCTGAATTCGATGTTACCGGTGGAGAGATTAGTCTCGGCCTCAGTGAAGGTCCGGTAGCCACCGAAGTGGAGATTACCGGGGCTGACTTCGCCAGCAGCTCCAGCCTGACCGTCTACTATGATGATGAAGAAATCGCTATCGAAAGCGGAGATGAAAAGACGGACAGTAACGGCGGTTTTGTCTCTTCCGTCCTCATCCCGGCAAGCACTACCGGTGACCATACCATTAAAGTAACCGTCTCCGGCAGCGAGGCGGAAGCAACCTTTACCGTTGAACCGGAAATAATCCTCAACCCCACCTCCGGCAACGTCACGGAAACGGTCGCTATCACCGGCACCGGCTTTGCCCGGCGCAGTGACGTGGTTATCTACTTTAATAATGCCGGAGTGGACACCGTAACCACGGACGCCGCGGGCAGCTTTGAGGGCAGCTTTGCCGTGCCTGAGCTGGACGCCGGTATTTATGACGTGGAGGCGGAAGATGATGAAGGGAATCTGGAAACGGCCAAATTTACCGTTGCCGTTCCCCCTTCACCCTCACCCGCCCCGCAGCCCACGCCCACCCCGGAACCTGAGCCGGAGACGGCCATAAACGTGGAAACACCCGCTGGCGCTGTCGGCGGTACCCTCGCTTTCAGCGGGGCCGGCTTTGAGCCCGGTGAGGTAACCGTTACCTATGACGGCGAGGAAGTCCATACCGCCACCGTCAATGAAGACGGCGTTTTCGTGGCGGTGTTCGCGGTTCCGGTCAGTAAGGCAGGCGAACATACCGTAATCGCTACCGATGGCACCAGCACCGAGGAGTTCGTCTTTACCGTGGAATCAGAAGCGCCGCCAACGCCCAGCCCCCTCCTCCCGGAAATGGGCGTCGAGGTGGCCTGGCCGCTCGCTTTTGACTGGCAGTCCGTTACTGACGAAAGCAAACCGGTCACCTACTCTCTGCAGGTAGCCACCAGTGACGACTTCCCTACGGCCTCTCTGGTACTGGACAAGGAGGGACTGGCTGCGTCTACTTATATCGTTACCGAAGCGGAGCAAACTGACCTGGCCGGACGGGATGACCCGTACTACTGGCGGGTGAGGGCCGTGGACGCCGCCTCCAACGCGAGTGATTGGACCGGCGCCAGGGAGTTCTACGTGCCTCGCCCCTTCAGCCTGCCCAGCTGGGCTATTTATTCCCTTCTCGGCCTCGGCGGGCTGGCGCTCTTCGCCATCGGCTACTGGCTCGGCCGCCGCACCGCTTACTACTACTAGGCGCGGAAAAAACCTGCATCCCCACCCCCTCTCCCCCGGGAGAGGGGGTTTTTACGTCTCCGGCTCGCCGGCGTGCTATAATTATATCATTATGAAATTTGTCTCCCTGGAATCGCGTGTTACCGTGCCCCAGGCTATCGCCTGGGCGATTATCATCATCATGCTCTTCAATATATACCTGGACGGCGCTTTCCAGGCCTGGGGCATCTACCAGAAAAGTCTGGACTTTACTGACTTTGTCATCCGGCTGGTAAAAAGCTGTATCCTGCGTATGATGGGCTGACCGCTGCCGCCCTGCCCCGCACCTTGCGCTAACTCCCCCTCGCTCCCCGCCGCTCGTACCGCCCCGCCGCCGCCACCGTCAGTGCCAGGCTCATTAAATAATCGTCATGCCCCTGGCTTGACTCCACGTAAAAGTTCATCGTCCGGTTCGGCCGGTACTGGCTCTTCGCCCGCTCCATCTCCTCCCGGAATTCCCGGTACTCCTCGGAACCGTCCCCTTTGTAAACCTTGAGTCGTCCCGCGTTGACCGCCGCCAGCAGGTTGAAACCCAGATCGCTCTTCGTTTTCTGACTGAAGCTGACCGGTATCACCTTTTTCCCCAGCGCCTGTTTCAGGAAGGAGCTCACCGGCTCGCCCACCCCGGTGGCGTCCACGGCAATCCTCCGGCACCGCCACACGTTCTTCAGAATGTCCACTATTTGCGGGTACAGTTCCGTGTGCTTCCGCCCCGTCCACCGGTAGTGCTCCACCACCCTTATCACCGGTTGCTTTATCACCTCGTCGCAGAAACTGAAATCAAGCTCCCCGATGGTTATCACCGTGGCGTCACGCCTCGGCACCGTGCCCGCTCGCTGGCTCTCTTCCCCCTCCTCCGCCTCTCCGGCCACGTCTATTCCTGCCACATAGGTTCTCCCCGGCCGCGCTTCCCGTCGCCGGCCGTGTTCGCCCCGCATCTGGGAAAGCTGCCCCCGGCTGAACAGCCCGCCCCCGCCCCTCAGCGGCAGCAGCCGGTACTGGGTCAGAAAAAGCGGGTGGTCTTCCCCCAGCCGCTCCCGTTCCGCCTCCACATAAGCGCGGTAGGCCGGGTTGTACCGCGCCACCTCCTCCCAGTCATAGCGGAAATGCCGCCTCACCCCGTCCCTCCTCTCCAGCTCCAGGTTGGCCTGCTTCACCTCTTCCAGCAGGGTAGTCTCGTCCCAGGTCGTCCCGTAGTGCACCGTGGTCACGTTGGTCGTCGCCCCCATTGGCTTGAACTCCTTGCTGTACTTCTCCTTGTTCACGTCCTGCGCCTCGTCCACTTCCAGCAGGAGGTGCGCCGTGTTGCCCACTACCCCAAGTTTACCATTGACTACCCGAAACTGAGGCTAAAACGGGTAAATCGGG
>CAZTMR010000046.1:0-11783 GCA_964615345.1 uncultured Dehalococcoidaceae bacterium
AATTGCTGACGACTCCATAACTTCAGGGGCTAACTTCGTGGCCGGGGCCAATAAGCCGGGTACCCACCTCAAAAACGTAAATTATCCCAGGGACTTCAGGGTTGACATCCTTACTGATATCAGCCGGGCCAGGGCCGGGGACGGCTGCCCCAGATGCAATGGCAATCTGTTGTCCGCCCACGGCATTGAGGTGGGCCACGTCTTCAAGCTGGGCACTTTCCTCAGCGAGAAGCTGGACGCCTATTACATCGATGAGTCCGGTGCCTCCCGCCCCATCGTTATGGGCTGCTACGGCATCGGTGTTGGCCGGCTCATGGCCGCCGCCGTCGAGCGCTGCCACGACGACCGCGGTATCCTCTGGCCGCTGCCCGTCGCCCCTTACCAGGTCTATCTCTGCTCCCTCTATCGCGAAGGCACCGGCGTTTCCGGAGCGGCGGAGGACCTCTACCGGAAGCTCACCGCCGCCGGACTGGAAGTGCTCTTCGATGACCGCGCCGATTCCCCCGGCGTCAAGTTCAACGATGCTGACCTGCTCGGGGTCCCCTTCCGGGTTACCGTCAGCCCCCGCACCCTCCAGCAGGGGAGCGTGGAACTGAAACGGCGCGCTGAAAAGAACTCCGCGCTGGTGCCGCAGGATGAAATCGTTGCCCGGCTCGGGGAAGAGATAGCGGCCGCATTAAGTTGACATAATTATTACTATCGTTGGAAAAGGAGCCCTCTATGGCGGGCCTGCCGCCGGATAAGCCTGGCAACCGGGAGTTGACTGACCTGTTTTTCGAGTCACTCCGCCTCATCTGCCTGCATTACGGCCTCTGGTTCGGGGAGACGGAGCGCCGGCTCGGCCTCGACCGCGCCATCGAAATCGAAAGCAGGGTATGGCCCCGGTTTCTGCCCGGCCTGCTGGACCGGCTGACCGCTCGGCTCGGCATACCGGCGGCTGGAGGTGTCCCGGACGCCCTGGCCGCCGCCGGCCGCGAGCGCCTGGAGGGCCTTCTCGCCGATGCCGCCAGGAGTTGGCTGGCCGCGGACGGACTCTGGTTTCAGTCCGTCGAGGGTGATGCCGAAGGCGGTATGCCGCTGGCAAAAAAAATCAATGACGCCTGCTGGTTCCGCTTTTCTCCTCTGGAAGCCCGTTTCATTATGAAAAAGTATGGTATTCCGGAAAACGGCGGCCTGTCCGCCCTGAAAACGGCACTGGGACACCGCCAGTACGCCCGGGTCAACCGGCAGGAGATTATCGATGTCTCCGCAAACGCGTTTGTCTTCCGGATGAACGATTGCCGTGTGCAGCGGGCGCGGCAGCGAGCCGGACTGCCTGACTATCCCTGTAAATCGGCCGGTCTCGTCGAGTACACCCGCTTTGCTGAGACTATTGACCCGCGTATCCGGACCGTCTGTCTGGGCTGCCCGCCTGACCCTCACCCCCCGGAATGGTACTGCGCCTGGGAGTTTTCCCTGGCGGAGACCTAGGCCTGGCTGCGCAGCGTCGCACCCAGCTGGTGGGACAGTTTGCTCAGGATTTGCCGCTGCACCCGGTCCACTTCTTCATCCGTCAGGGTGTGGTTCGCTGACTGGTAGGTAATGCGGTAGGCAAGCGATTTCTTTCCCTCCGGTACCTGTCCGCCGGAGTAAACATCGAATATCGCCGCCTGTGTTACCAGTGGGAAGCTCTGTATGATATCCAGCACCTGCTGGTGTCTGATATCGTTATCCACAATCAAGGCGATGTCCCGCACCGTGGCCGGGTAGCGCCGGATGGGCTCGAACATTCTGTGGCCGGCGGTTTCGGTCAGCAACTCGCTCAGATTAAGCTCCAAGAGAAAGACCGTTTCCTCGATTTCGTAAGCTTCCGCCACGACCGGGTGCACCTCCCCGATGACCCCCGTCTTTTTCCCGCCCGTAATGACGGCCGCCTGGCGCGCCGGGTGCAGGCTGGCATCGTCGCTCTCCTCGAAGCGCGCTTCCACTCCCAGCCGTTTCAGCAGCCCCTCCATGATTCCTTTGGCGTCGTAAAAGTCCAGCTTCCCCCCGCCGTCCTGCCACCCCGGCTCTCTTCTCTCCCCGCCCAGTACCCCGCAGACCACCTCCGGTTCCTCGGGCAGGTCTCCGCTCCGCGGCAGGTAGGTCCTTCCCTGCTCGAAGAGCCTTATGCCGTCTTCTTCGTGCCGCCGGTTGGCCGCCAGCGTCGTGAGCAGATTGACCCGCAGGGTGGGGCGCAGGTACTCCTGCTCCACAGTCATCGGGTTTACCAGCTTGAGCAGAGGCGGCATCTCGGTAGACCCTTCCGCGTCGAGCTTGCTCAGCATCTCCCGGCTGTTCAGCGAATAGCTGATTATCTCCTGGAACCCGTAGCCGGTCAGGCTGTCCCGGGTCTTTTCCTTCAGGGCCAGCAGCGTCGATGGGTTGTGCTGCGGGATCCTCTGGCTTAACATCGTCGTCGGTATCCGGTCGTAGCCGATGATGCGGGCTACTTCTTCAACCAGGTCCTCCGCCTGCGAGACATCGCTTCGCCAGTAGGGCGGCGTTGCCAGCACTTCGCCCGCTTTCTCTCCCTGCCGGCACTCGAAACCCAGCGCGTCCAGCGTGCCGGTTATCTCCGCGGCGGTAAATTCCGTGCCCAGGACTTGCTTTAGCCGCGCCGTGGTCAGCGCTATCGGTTTCGGCCCTTTTCGCCCCGGGAAGACATCGGCCGTGCCTCTGGCTGCTTTCCCTCCTCCCAGCTGCGCGATGAGCTGGGTCGCCCGCCGGATGGCGGGCAGGGTCAGTTCCGGCCGTATCCCTCTCTCGAAGCGCATGCGGGCCTCGCTCGGCAAAGCCAGCTTGCTCCCCGTATGGTAGACGCTCGCCGGGTTGAAGTTGGCCGCTTCCAGCAAAATCGAGGTCGATTCTTCGCTGACCTCGCTGTTGGCTCCGCCCATGATCCCGGCGATGGCCACCGCCCGCTTCTCATCGGCGATAACCAGCATATCGGTGCTCAGCTTCCGCTCTACGTCGTCCAGTGAGATTAGCGTTTCTCCCTCCCGGGCGCGCCGGACAATTATCCTCCTGCCCTCGATTTTCTCGTAATCGAAAGCGTGTAGCGGCTGTCCCATCTCCAGCATCACGTAGTTGGTTACATCCACCACGTTGTTTATCGGCCGCATCCCGCAGGCCAGCAATTTCTGCTGCATCCAGTCCGGGGACTCGCCGATTTTCACCCCCGTGACCAGGGTGGCGCAGTACCGCGCGCACAGGTCCGGGTCAGCAATCTCCACCGAGATGCGCTCGTCTATTCCCGGCTCCGCTTCCTCGTAGCTTACCTCGGGCGGATGCAGGCTCTCTCCGGTCAGGGCGGCGGCCTCCCGGGCGATGCCCATCACGCACAGGCAGTCGGGCCGGTTGGGCGTTACGTCCAGGTCGAGTATCGTATCACCTAGGTAGTCAGCCAGCGGCGTCCCCACCGGCGCTTCCGGCGGAAGCACCAGAATACCCTCGTGGTTGTCCGATATTCCCAGTTCTTTCTCTGAACATACCATCCCGCTGGAAGACACTCCGCGTATGGTGGCGGTTTTTAGCTCCGTGCGCTCGCCGCTGTGTCCGTCAACCAGTCTCGCCCCCACGAAGGCGAAAGCTATCTTATCCCCGATATTAAGATTGGGCGCCCCGCAGACCACGCTCACCTCTCCACTCCCCGTATCCACCGTTGGCAGGCGCAGCCGGTCGGCGTTGGGGTGCGGGTTTACCGCTGTTATCTGCCCCACCACCACCCGCTCCCATTCGCTGCCCGTGGTATGCACTTTTTCCGCCTCGGTGCCGGACATCGTCAGCTTTTCGGCCAGCTCGCCCGGGGTCAGCCGGATGTTGATGTATTCTTTCAGCCAGCTCAGCGGTATTTTCATCTTCTCAATCCTGGAATTGCCTCAGGAACCTGAGGTCGTTACCGTAAAACAGACGGATATCGTCTACTCCGTAGCGCAGCATGGGCAGGCGCTCGATGCCGATGCCGAAGGCAAACCCGGTATATTCCTCTGGGTCGATTCCTCCGTGTTGCAGTACCCGCGGGTGGGTCATCCCCGCCCCCAGCACCTCTATCCAGCCGCTTTCCCCGCAGAGACGGCAGCCTCTCCCGTTACACACCACGCATTCTATCGCCATCTCCACCCCCGGCTCGACGAAGGGAAAATAGTCGCACCGGAAGCGTACTTTTCTCTCCTCCCCGAAGAAACGCCGGGAAAACTCGTACAGCGTTCCCTTCAGGTCGGCCATGGTTATCCCCTTATCCACCACCTGCCCGTCTATCTGGTGGAACATCGGCACGTGGGTGGCGTCACTCGCTTCGTAGCGGTAGACCTTGCCCGGCTCCACCACCCGTATCGGCGGGGTCAGCCTTTCCAGCGCCCGCGCGCTCACCGAAGTGGTGTGGGTGCGCAGCAGCATCGGCCTTTCCCTGCCCTTTGTGCTTACCCAGGAAGTGGACATGGTATCCCGCGCCGGATGGGCGTCCGGAATGTTCAGGGCATCGAAGTTGTAGTGCTCCCACTCCACCTCCGGCCCCTCCGTAACCTCGAAGCCCATGGAAACAAAAATGCCGCAGATTTCGTCGAGCGTTTGCGTTATCGGGTGTCGCCTTCCCGTTGGCAGCGGCCGTCCCGGCAGCGTGATATCGAAAGTTTCCCTTTTCGCCTGCGCCGCCAGTTGCACCTGACGCAGCGCCTGCTCCTTTTCCCTGAGGGCTGCTTCCAGCTCGTTCTTGATCTGGTTGGCGCGGGCGCCCGCCGTTTTTCTCTCCTCTATGGGCAGGCTGCCCAGGCTGCGCAGGCTGGCGGTCAGCGTGCTTTTCTTGCCCAGGAACCGGACTCGCCAGGACTCCAGCTTGACCGTATCATCGGTGCTTTCCAGTTCCCGGAGTGCCTGCGCCTTCAGTTCTTCGAGCTGTTGCCACATCTTATCTCTGAGCTTCTTTCCTGAAACCTGGGCTGGGTCTGGTCTTGCCGCGGCTTGAAGATGCCGGACTTCAGGCCCCGGCTTTCTCTCTGGCGTTATTCGCCAGGGCGGAAAAAGCTTCTGGCTCTTTTACCGCCATCTCGGCGAGCATCTTGCGGTTGATATCTATTCCGGACTCCCGGAGGTAGTTCATGAACTGCCCGTATTTCAGACCGTGCGCCCGGCTGGCGGCGCTGATGCGCAGTATCCAGAGCCGCCGCATATCCCCTTTGCGCTCCCGCCGGTGCACGTACGCGTAGTGCAGCGACTTGAGCATTGACTCGTTGGCGCGTCGGATAAGGGAGTTCTTTGTCCCCCGGTGCCCCTTGGTCAGGGCGAGTATTTTCTTGTGGCGTCGGCGTGACGTGGTTCCTCTTTTTATTCGCGGCAAGTGTCCGTCCTCCCGGCTAGACCCCGTAGGGTATCATTCTCTTCATCCGCGCCCTGTCTACGGGCGACATTTCTATCTTCTTGTCAAAAAGGTTTTTCACCCGGCTCGCTTTGTTCCGCCGCAGGTGACTTTTGGGGCCTTTAATCCGCATTACCTTGCCCCTCCCCGTGACGTGAAAACGGCTTTTCGCTCCCTTATGCGTCTTCAGTTTCGGCATTCTCCTCTTCCTTTACCCTTTCCTTTGGCTTGGCTTTCTGCCCTCCGGCCGGCGCCAGAATGACGTTCATCCGCTTCCCCTCCAACACCGGACGCCTTTCCACCGTAGATACCTCTTCCAGCCCCTCCGCCATCCTCTGCAATAGCTTGTACCCCAGCTCCGGATGGGTGATTTCGCGTCCCCGGAACATGATGGTTACCTTGACCTTCGACCCTTCCTTCAGGAGCTTGAAAGCGGTCCTGGCCTTGGCGTCAAAGTCGTGCGTCCCTATTTTCGGCCTCAGGCGTATTTCTCTCAGCACGGAGGTTTTCTGGGACTTCTTTACCTCCTGCTCTTTTTTCGCCTGCTGGTATTTATATTTACCGTAATCAAGAAGCCGGCATACCGGCGGTTCCGCATTGGGGGCTACCTCAACCAGGTCAAGGTTTTGTTTTCTCGCCGTCTCTTGCGCCTGACTCAAGGGCATGATGCCCAGCTGCTCACCCTTTTCCCCCACCAGTCGGACTTCTTGAGCCCTTATCATGTGGTTGATACGCAGTCGCTTAATTATGTCTTTTAACTCCTCCTCCGGATAACGGATTTCTCACGAACAAAAACTATACCATTTTTTGGCTGACTATTCAAATCCCCGCCGCCGCCATCATATTATATCTGCCTCTTTGCCGGCGATAGCTTTGCTCAGTTTATCCTTGAAATCGGGGAAGAGAAGGTCGGCCAGCTGTTCGCCGCTGCGCAGCCGCACGGACACCGTGCCGTCAGCTGCCTCCCTGTCTCCCACCACCAGCATGCAGGGGACCTTCTCCAACTGGGCCTGCCTGATTTTGGGGTTTATCCTCTCTGCCCGGCTATCCACTTCGGCGCGTATTTTTACTGCCTTGAGTTCGCCGGCCAGCCTGTTTGCGTACTCCACGTGGCGGTCGGCAATCGGTATCACTCTCGCCTGCACCGGGGCCAGCCACAGCGGGAAAGCGCCGCCGTAATGCTCGATGAGCGTGGCCAGGAAGCGCTCCATACTGCCCAGTACCGTCCGGTGCACCATCACCACGGAATGTTCCTGCCCGTCCTCCCCCACGTAGTTCACGTCGAAGCGCGGCGGCAGGTTGAAGTCCACCTGTATCGTCGGTCCCTGCCAGGCCTTGCCCAGCGCGCTTTCGAACTTGATATCAATCTTCGGCCCGTAGAAAACCCCCTCGCCCGGGTCGATTTCGTAATCGAGGCCGGAACGTTCCAGCGCCGTGCGCAGGATGCCGGTGGCTCTTTCCCAGACTTCTGCGGACCCGGCGTATTTCTCCGGACGCGTTGACAGCATTACCTGGTAGTTGTGGAACTGGAAAGAGTCTATCATGAAGAGCGCCAGGTTCAGCACTCCCGTTATCTCGTCCTCGAGCTGGTCAAACCGGCAGAAAATATGGGCGTCGTCCTGGGTGAATCCCCTTACCCGTGATAGCCCGTGCAGCACTCCGGAACGTTCGTAACGGTAGACGGTGCCCAGTTCGGCGTAGCGTATCGGCAGCTCCCGGTAGCTGTGTATCCTGGTCTTGTAAATCAGTATGTGCCCCAGGCAGTTCATCGGCTTCATGATGTATTTCTGCCCTTCTACGTCCATCGGGCTATAGAGGTAGTCCAGGTAAAACTCCAGGTGCCCGCTCGTCCGCCACAGGTCTATCCGGGCCAGGTGCGGCGTGTAAACTATGTCGTAGCCACGCCTGACGTGCTCGTCCTTCCAGAAGTCCTCTATTTCTCGTCGGATAACCGCCCCCCGCGGGTGCCAGAGCACCAGCCCCGGGCCGAAATCATCCTGGATGCTGAACAGGTCGAGTTCCCGGCCCAGCTTGCGGTGGTCCCGCCGCGCCGCCTCTTCCAGCCTCGCCAGGTGCTCGTCGAGCGCTTCTTGCGTCTCGAAAGCCACCCCGTATATCCGTTGCAGCATCCGGTTGTGCTCGTCTCCCCGCCAGTAAGCACCGGCGATATTGACCAGTTTGAAGGCTTTGATTTCACCGGTCGAAGCTACGTGCGGCCCCCGGCACATATCGGTGAAAGCCCCCTGCTGATAGACGCTTACTGTCTCGTCGGCGAGCTCATCTATCAGCTCCAGCTTGTAGGGCTGGTCGGCGAACAGTTTCCGCGCCTCGTCTTTGGGCACTTCTTTTCGGATAAACGGTGTATCGGCGGCGATTATCGA
The DNA here is from genome assembly GCA_964615345.1 of uncultured Dehalococcoidaceae bacterium. Lineage (GTDB taxonomy): Bacteria > Chloroflexota > Dehalococcoidia > Dehalococcoidales > RBG-16-60-22 > JACZSH01. The sequence continues at coordinate 7,753 of CAZTMR010000046.1, forward strand.
CCGCATTTTCTCTTCTATTGCCGGCAGATCGTCCGGGCTGAGCGTGCGCGGCAGGTCGAAGTCATAATAAAAGCCGCCTTCAATCGCCGGCCCGATGCCGAACTTGGCATCCGGGAAAAACGATAGCACCGCTTCCGCCATAACGTGAGAGGCGGAATGACGCATCTTCTCCAGTCTCGTCTCTTCTGCCGGTGCCGCTTCCGGTACCACCTGCTCCCTCCTCTTTCTTATAATGAAAACCTCTCACCCTTTACGGGAAAGAGAGGCTTCAGCGGCTTTGCTTTACACTACATCGGTCTTTTGCCGTCGGCTTCAGACCCATTATACCAGCCCCGGGCCGCCAGCGCAATCACCAGCCTGTGCCCGGATTACATAACAGGTGCTGGCCCCGGTAAACGGCTGCCTTGCCTCTCCTGCCGCCGCCGGGCTATAATCTCTGTTGACCGCATGATAAACAGAGTTTTTCCCATACTGGCCGTTTCCATCTTTGCCTGTATGCTGGGCTCCGGCATCGTCGTCCCCCTGTTGCCGCTTTATGCGGAAAGCCTGGGCGCCAGCGGCCTCGGGCTGGGCATCATTTTCGCCGGTTTCGCCACTTCCCGCACTCTGGTCACGCCGTTATTCGGCCGTCTTTCTGACCGCCACGGCCGCAAGCCTTTTATCCTGGTCGGTCTTTTTGCTTACGCCGTCATCTCCCCCGGTTTCATCTGGGCGGATACGGTCGCCCTCCTGGCGCTGGCCCGCTTTCTGCACGGCATCGCCGGCGGTCTTATTCTGCCCATCGCTCAGGCTTACGTCGGTGACATCTCCCCGGAGGGCGAGGAAGGGAAATGGATGGGTTACGCCAACGCGTCTTTTTTCAGCGGGTTTGGCTTCGGCCCTCTCCTGGGTGGTGTGGTTACCCGGTATTACGGCATGGACGTGGCTTTCTTCTCTATGGGCGGCCTCAGCCTGCTGGCATTTTTTATCGCTCTGCTCTTCCTTCCGGAAGTTGCCCGCAAGCACAAGGCGTCTCCTTCCACCCTGTCCTTTCGTGAGATGGGGCGCAGCCGGATGACCGGCGGACTGTTCAGCTACCGCCTCGGCCAGACCCTGGCCCGGGCCGCTTTCTTCACCTTTCTCCCCATATTTGCCGCTGCCCGCCTCGGGCTGAGCCCTGACCTTATCGGTATCCTCTTTGCCGTCCACATTCTGCTGGTGGCGGCGCTGGGAATCCCGATGGGGAAAGTGGCTGACTTTGTCAGCCGGCGGTTTATGGTCATCTTCGGCTGCCTGGTTACCTTCGTCTTTATGCTGCTGCTGCCGCAGGCGGATGATTTCCCGGTTCTCCTCGGACTGGCCGTCCTGGGCAGCATCGGCAACGCCATTTCCACTCCCGCCGCCTCCGCCCTCGTCGTTGAAGAAGGCCGGATTTACGGTATGGGCTCCACCGTAGCCGTTTTTACCACCGCGCTCAACATCGGCACCGCGCTGGGGCCCATTCTGGCCGGCACTATCGTTGATTTTACCGGCATTAACGCTGCGTTTTACTTCGGGGCGGCAATCGTCCTGACCGGCGCCGCCGTTTTTACCTGGTTTACCTCGTCACATCGCCAGGTGGTACTCTGACGGCTAGCGTACCGTCACCAGGAAAAGGCTGCCCTCCTCGCCTCGCTCCTTGACCAGCTCGGAGTGCATCAGCGGCGTAAGCTGGGCGTCCAGTTCGTATTCGGAAAGCCCCAGCTCATCCTTGATTTCTTGCCGCGTGGCCCTCTGCCGCTCCTTGATAAACTGGTATACTTTGTTCTGAAGCTCGGTAAGTCCCTCCGCCCCGCTCTTCCCCGCCCTTTCCTGGCTTGCCAGGTAGCTCGCCCACGGTTCGCACTGGCCGGCGTGCAGCCCTATCTCCATCAGGCAGTCATCACAGTACACCTGCCCCTGGTGGGCGTAGGCCTCGTTCTCGGTGATTTCGCGTCCGCATCGGTGGCATTTCATGGCTGTTCTCCCTTCCTCTCCCGGTGGTCGGGGTGGCTGTTGGGATTAGTCTATCCCGGCGGAAAGATATCCGCCCGGTATCACCGGCTCGGCTTTTCCGTGCCTACCAGCGCCACCTCTATGTTTCGCCCGCACTTGGAACAGGTCACCGTGAATGTAACCGGCTGTTTCATCACCCTCTCCGCTACCGCCGTTACCATCGAATCGATATTGTCCAGCCGCTGGTCGAACAGGTCCAGCCGCCGCTTGACTCTTTCCAGCTCTTCCGGGCTCAGCTCTGCTGAATCCTTCTTTTTGCCTTCCTTCGCCAAGGTTGTCCCCTCCTGGAGCTTTTGCCTAGCCTTCATTATACGTTCCGTCCGGTGCCGTGTCAAAAGGGTTGCCGCCTTATTGATTTGTCAGCCCTCGAGGCGTATAATTTCTTACGTGACCTGCGGAGTCCTCCGGGACTGCGCCAGTTTTAAAGGAGGGAGTCAAATGCCTGAAGAGATGGTTGGAACGGTAAGTGACTTTTTCGCCCATCCCGTGGTTGCCGGCATTGACCTGACCGGGACTCTGAAGGTGGGTGACCGTGTGCGTATCAAAGGTCACACCACTGACCTGGAGCTGACCGTCAGCTCGATGCAGATTGACAATGCCAGCGTCGAGGAAGCTAAAGCCGGCGATTCGGTCGGCGTCAAGGTTACTGACCGCGTCCGGCAGGGTGATCAGGTTTACCGGATTACTGATTAAGCCGGGCCGCCTGGCTTGCTTTTTTGTTCCGGACCGGTGGTTTAGCCTGTCTGGCGGAGTAGATTGGCCATTTCGATAGCGCTTACCGCGGCGTCAAACCCTTTGTTCCCTGCCTTCGTCCCGGAGCGCTCGATAGCCTGCTCCAGAGTGTCTGTGGTGATGACCCCGTAGATTACCGGCAGACCGGTATCCAGCCCCACTTTGGCGATTCCTTTGGTTACTTCGGCCGCGATGTAGTCGAAATGCGGTGTCCCTCCCCTTATCACCGCCGCCAGGCAGATTACCGCGTCGTATTTTTTAGACCTTGCCATTGTCTGCGCTACCAGCGGTATTTCAAACGAGCCCGGCGTCCAGGCAATCTCGATGTCGTCGTCGTCTACTCCGTGACGGAGCAGGGCGTCTTTCGCCCCTTCCAGCAGCTTCCCGGTGAAAAACTCGTTGAACCGTGACACCACCACCCCGAACTTCAGCCCCTTACCCTGCAGCATACCTTCCAGGTTTTTGCTCATCGCTTACTCCTTGGTCCTTATTTCATCTGCCTGGTCTTCGATTAACCGGCTTACTTTCAGCGTATGCCCCATCTTTAACCGCTTCGTTTCCAGGTAATGGTAGTTGTGCCGGTTGCAGGATGCCATCAGCGGCACCGTCTCCACCACTTTCAATCCGTAGCTCTCCAGACCAATAACTTTCTTCGGGTTGTTGGTCATCAGCCGTATTCGGTGCAGCCCCAGGCTGGCCAGAATCTGGGCGCCGATTCCGTAGTCGCGCAGGTCGCTCGGAAAACCCAGTGACAGGTTCGCCTCCACCGTGTCCAGCCCCTGGTCCTGGAGCTCATAGGCGCGGATTTTATTGTGAATGCCGATTCCCCTGCCTTCCTGCCTCATGTAAAGGATAACTCCCCGCCCCTCCCCGGCGATATTCTTCATCGCCATCTCTATCTGGTCGCCACAGTCGCAGCGCAGGCTGCCGAATACCTCCCCGGTGAGGCACTGGCTGTGCACCCTCACCAGCACCGGCTCGTCGGTGGCGATATCGCCCATCACCAGGGCCAGATGCTCGTCGGTATCGGTCTCGCTTTTGAAAGCGATGGCGCTGAACTCCCCGTGGGGAGTGGGTAGCCTGGCTTCGGCCACCCGCTGCACCAGTTGCTCGTGGCGGTGGCGGTAGGCAATCAGGTCCGCCACCGTGACCATCTTTATCCCGAATCGCTCGGCCAGCGCTTTGAGCTGCGGCAGGCGGGCCATGCTGCCGTCTTCGTTCAATATCTCGGAAATATTGCCGGCTTAGGTTATGGCGATCCTGTTCGGGAACCTGTTCCGTGACAC
>CAZTMR010000047.1:0-11743 GCA_964615345.1 uncultured Dehalococcoidaceae bacterium
GCGATGGCGTCGCGTATCGTCCGCGGCTCGACGCAGTCACCAATGCGCCAGACCCCGGCCTTGTCTCCGTTTAATGCTTCGTAGAGACTGTTCTCCGGGACGGCTCCCGCGGCCAGCACGATGCTGTCGGCGGTAATGGTTTCCGCATTTCCTTCCGCGTTGGTGATGGACAGTCCTTCCGGGGTGATTTCCCGGTACTTTATCCCCGGCAGCAGCCTCACTCCTTTATCCGCGAGCCGCTGCAGCAGGAAGCCCCGGTTGGAAGGGCCCACTTCCGCCCCTATCTCCGGCCCCCGCCGGGTCACGGTAACCTGCTTCCCCCGGTCGGCCAGGAACTCGGCCGTCTCGCACCCCACCAGCGCCCCGCCGATGATGGTAACCCGCCCTCCGGTGGTCACCTTTCCTTCCAGAACGTCTCCCGCCTGGAAAACGTTAGCCCTGTCTGCGCCGGGCAAATCCGGTACGAAGGGCCTGACGCCGGTGGCCAGGATAACCGCGTCCGGCCTTTCCCCGCTTATACTATCGGCGGTAACCTCCGTGCCGGTAATGACCTTTACGCCGAGCTTTCTCAGCTGGGTTTCCAGGTAGCTGACCAGTGGCGCGATACGGTCCTTGTGTGGCGGAATGGCCGCCTGGAGTAACTGTCCCCCCACTCTGGACTCCTTCTCGTGAACGGTTACCCGGTGCCCCCGGAGCGCCGCCACGCGCGCCGCCTCCATTCCCGCCGGTCCGGCCCCCACCACTACTATATTCTTCGGCTTCTCCGCCGGACTGAGTTCTGATTCCGCCTCTTTCCCCAGGGCGGCGTTTACCGAGCAGCGTATACCCACCACCTCCGGTATGCGGAGGTCGTCCCGGCACCCGTTGCAGACGATGCACGGATTGATATCCTCCGTCCTCCCGGCGGCGGTTTTTTCCGGCAGGTCCGGGTCAGCCAGCAGCGCTTTGCCGATGGCGATAAGGTCGGCGCGTCCCGCTCGCAGGATGTCCTCTCCCGCCTCCGGGGTTATCCGGCCCACCCCGATTACCGGTATGCTGACCGCCTTTTTCACTCCCTCCACCACGTCCATGATTACTCCGGTGGTGAATCTGGCGGTGGTCAGGTTGTTCGGCGCCAGCGGTCCGAAACCGGATACGTGAACGGCGTCTATGCCGGCGGCCTCCGCTTTGCCGGCGGTATCCCGGGCGTCTTCCGGCGTGGTGCCGTTTTCCACCCCGTAGTCCCGCCCGTTTATCCGGCACCAGACGGTGAAATCATTCCCCACCGCTTCCCTTACCTCTTTTATTACTTCGAGGAGGAAGCGCTGGCGGTTGGCCAGGCTGCCCCCGTATTCATCCTTTCGTTGATTGGTCGCTGCGGAGAGGAACTGGTCGATGAGGTAGCCGTGCGCGCCGTGGATTTCCACGCCGTCGAACCCGGCCTCCCGGGCCCTCTTTGCCGCGCTGGCGAACGAAGACACCGCTTCCGCTATCTCGTCAGTGGTCATCTCACGCGGCGTTTCCCCACCCGGGACGGGCAGCGGTGACGGAGCCACCACCGGCATACCGCTCAGCGCTGACCGCGCGGTTCGTCCCCCGTGGTGCAGCTGGATGGCGGCTCTGGCGCCGTGGCGGTGTATCACGCCGGTCAGCCGTCTCAGACCCTCCAGAAATCTGTCATCGCTGATACCGAGCTGATTGGCGAAAGCGTGTCCCTGTTTGTGCACGAAAGTAGCTTCCACGATGATGAGAGCCGCGCCACCGCGGGCCCGCGCCTCGTAGTAATTAAGGGTGCGCTCGGTAACTTTTCCGCCTTCGTCGCCGTACCTGGTTACCATCGGCGGCATCACTATCCGGTTCTTGATCTCCATCTTGCCCAGCTGGAAAGGCTCCCAGATAATTCTTCCCGGCATATCTCTCGCCTCCTTGAGCGGCATCCCGGCTCGTTTATCCGCTATTGTACCCTTACCGGCGGCGGAAAGGCAACCGTTCTGGAACGGCGATACCGGTTTTACACCCCGCCGGTTTCTTGCTACAATCCGGCCGTACCTGCTTAAATTGACTTTACTTCCCCGCCGGCTTACAATTCGGGACAGTAACGGACCGAAAAGGAGTGACAAGGTGACCGGAAAAAAGGTTTTGGTGGTGCGCACTGACCCCATTGGCGGCGGCAGACCGCTGTCTGAAGAAATTGAAGAACTGGCCGGAGTCGGTGCGGAGGTAATCGAAGGCAACTGTGCCACCGAAGACGATATCATCGTCGCCGGCAAAAACGCCCGCGTGCTGCTGGTGGTCGCCGCCCGGATAACCCGGCGGGTAATGGAAGCGCTGCCGGAGTGCCGGGCCATCGTCCGCTACGGCATCGGCTATGACACCATAGACTTGGCGGCGGCCACGGATAACGGAATCCTGGTGGTCAATATCCCGGACTTCTGCTTTGAGGAAGTCTCCAATCACGCCATCGCCCTTCTCCTCGCCTGCGCCCGGAAGGTGGTCTTCCTGAATAACGGAGTGAAGGCGGGACGCTGGCAAGAGAGCAAGGCCGCCGAGTCGCCCATGGGCTCTATCTCCGGACAGACGCTGGGGCTGGTCGGTTGCGGCAACATCGGCCAGCGGGTGGCGCGAAAGGCGCGCTGTTTTGACCTGCGTGTCATCGCCGCAGACCCCTGCGTGGACAAAACCAGGGTTGAAGAGTGCGGAGCAAAGCTGGTGGTCCTGGAAGAGTTGCTCGGGGAATCGGACTACGTTTCCCTGCATACTTACCTGAGCGCGGAGACCCATCACCTGATTGGCGAAAGAGAGCTCAACCTGATGAAACCGGGCGCCTGCCTCATCAATACCGCCCGCGGCCCGGTAATTGACGAACCGGCGCTGATTAAAGCCCTGCGGGAAAAGCGCATCGCCGGGGCCGGACTGGACGTCTTCGAACAAGAGCCGGTAGACCCGGACAACCCGCTGCTCAAGATGGATAACGTAGTCGTCACCCCGCACTCGGCGGCCTACTCGGACGCCTCGTTCCACCGCCTGGCACAGAACGTCGGCCGGGAAGCCGCCCGCGTGGTCAGCGGGAAATGGCCCAGAAACGTGGTCAATAAGGGAGTAAAACCAAAAGTAGAGCTGACCACGGAATAGCCGGAAGAGGCGATAGGAGAGGGCAATGTATGATTTCAAAGGTAAGGTGGCTCTGGTTACCGGCGCGGCGCGTCAGGCCGGTTTCGGACGTGCCATCGCCGTGCGCTTTGCCGCTGAAGGCGCCGACGTGGCAGTGAGCGGCCGGGACCGGCCACTGGAACAGTTTCCGGAAGAAGAAAAGCAGTCCGGCTGGAAAGGACTGGAAAGCGTCGTCGCGGAAATAGAGGCGCGGGGCGCCCGCGGCCTGGCGCTGACCGCCGATATCCGGGACCGCGGTCAGGTCCGGACAATGGTGGACCGGACCCTTGAGGCCTTCGGCCGCATTGATTTTCTGGTGGCCAACGCCGGCGTTATCAACTACTCGCCCTTAATCGACCTCGCCGGGGAAGACTGGCGCCGGGTCCTGGAGACCAATCTGGACGGAGTGTTCTTCTGCTGCCAGGCGGTCGCCCGGCATATGGTGGCCAGGGGTGGTGGCGGGGCCATCGTCAACATTTCCTCACTGGCCGGCAAGACGGGGATGGCCAACGTGGCCGCTTATTCCGCTTCCAAGTTCGGCGTCAACGGGATGACCCAGGTGATGGCCATCGAACTCGGCCCGCATAACATCCGGGTCAATGCCATATCCCCCGGCCGTTTTCTCACCGATATGGGCCGGCGTGCTGAAGTGGTGGAAATGGCCCGCCGGGAAGGAATCCCCCTGGACGAGGCGGCCACCCGGGTACACTCTGACGCGGTGCCCTTCGTCCCGCTGGGCCGTCTCGGCAGGCCGGAGGAGCTGGCCAGCGCGGTGATGTTTCTCTGCTCGGAGGAAGCCAGCTTTATTACCGGGCAGAGTCTGAATGTAAACGGCGGCCGGCTAACGGCCCATTGACGGGGCGGGCGGCTATCGGAAACAGCCTTTATTTAACATAAGGAGTCAGTTGATGAAAATTACCGGTGTCAAGACTTATGTCCTGGAAGGTCTCCTCGGAGAACGGGCCTTCGGCTGGTCGCTCCAGGTGACGGACCGGCGTCAGGCGGCGCTCTGCGTCGTCTCCACCGACGAAGGAATCGAGGGTGTCGGGGAAGCGTTCTATATCGGGGGGCCGGTTGGCCTTGCCGCCAGCTTCATCAATGAGGCCTACGTTCCCCTGCTCATCGGCAAAGACCCTTTTGATACCAGCGCTATCTGGGACCGTCTCTACCAGCGTACCCGTGACCAGGGCCGGAAGGGACTCGCCATCAGCGCCCTGAGCGCCATTGACGTCGCTCTCTGGGACATCAAGGGCAAGGCCACCGGACTGCCTGTCCATAAGCTCCTGGGCGGGGCTTACCGTGACCGGGCGCACGTTTATGCTACCGGCCTTTACCAGCCGCAGAACGTGCCCAGCATCCAGGACGCCCTCGTGGAAGAAGCCCTGGGCTATAAAAAAGACGGTTTTTTTGCCATGAAGCTGAAGGTCGGCTATGGCATCGATGAAGATATGCGCCTGGTGCGGGCGGTGCGGGAGGCCATCGGGGATGACGTTCTCCTGATGGTGGACGCCAACCACGCCTATAACGCCGCGGAAGCCATCCGGCTTGCCCGTCAGATGGAGAAATATGACGTTTACTGGTTCGAGGAGCCGGTGCCGCCCGAGGACATCGATGGCTACATCGAGGTCAAGCAGAAGTCCGGCATCCTCATTGCCGGCGGCGAATGCGAGTTCACCCGTTACGGTTTTCGGGAGCTGATTACCCGCCGCGCCGTGGACATCCTCCAGCCTGACCTGGGCGCCACCGGCGGCTTCAGCGAGATGGCCAGGATAACCACGCTGGCCAGCGCCTGGAATATACCCATTGCCCCCCACGTCTGGGGGACCAATGTCGGCCTGGCGGCGGCGCTGCAGTTCTTCGCCACCCTCCCTCACTTCCCGGAGCGCCGCTACCCGGCGGAACCTTTCTTTGAGTATGACCGCTCGCCGCACCCCCTGCGCGATGGGGTAACTCGGGAGAAGTTCGTCATGAAAAACTCTTACCTGGATATACCGCAGCGGCCCGGGCTGGGCGTAAGTCTGGATATGGACTTTATTCGCAAGTATGCTATCGGCTGACATCAGGCCGTAGCAATAATAAGGGAGGCTGTTATGTACGATGTACTGGTTAAAGGCGGGCGGGTGATTGACCCGGCTCAGGGCCTGGACGGGTGGTGGGACGTGGCCGTCAGCAGGGACAAAATCGCCCTGGTGGCTGAAGAAATCCCGGCCGCGGAGAGCCGGAAGGTGGTCGATGCCACCGGCAAGGTAGTCACCCCGGGACTGATCGATTTTCACTGCCACTGCTATGACGGCGGGGTGCCGGAAGGCCTGGAGCCGGACGATGCCGGAGTCCGGCAGGGAGTGACCACGGTGGTGGATGCCGGCAGCGCCGGGCAGGCCATCTTCGGCGGCCTGCCCAAATACGTTATTCCCGCCTCCCGCACTGAAGTGTACTGCTTCCTCCATCTGGGCTCTCAGGGGCTGAGCATTATGCCGGAGATAAGGGACTGGGAAGAAATAGACCTTGAGGCCACCGCGGCCGTTATCGGCGCCCACCCCGGCCTGATTAAAGGCGTTAAGCTGCGCCTGGTGGGCAACGTGGTCGCCAGTGCCGGCGCCAGGGTGGTGGAGATGGCCAAGGAAACCGCCGGAAAGTTCGGCTTGCCCATTATGATACACATCGGAGACCTGAAGAAACAGGTGTCCCCCACGCTGACCCGGGATTTTCTCCCTCTGATGGAAGCCGGTGACATTTTAAGCCACGTCTTTACCGGTAATATGGGCAACATCCTTCTTGAGGACGGCAGCGTAATGCCGGAACTGAGAGCGGCCGCGGAACGGGGAGTGGTGCTGGATATCGCCAACGGGCGCTATAACCTCAGCTTCGATGTCGCCCGCAAGGGAATGGCGCAGGGGATAATGCCCACCACACTCAGCACAGATGTAGTCAAGCCTTCGCTGACCAGCCTCGTCTACGGCCTGACGGTGACTATGTCCAAGTTTCTGGCGCTGGGCCTTGACATACCGCAGATGGTGGCTATGACCACCATTAACTCGGCGCGCGCTTTGCGCATTGAAGACCGGAAAGGCAGCCTTAAACCCGGTATGGACGCGGATATTTCCGTGCTGGAGGTACTGTCCGGGGCCTGGGAGCTGGCGGATTCCCTGCCGGAGGCGCTGAAAGTTACCGAGATGATATCGCCGGTGCTGGCGGTGAAGGCCGGAGAAGTAATCCCCGCGGAACCGGCGGCGCGGCCGCCGCAGGTGGACTGAGAAAAAGCCGGACAGCGGGTAACCGTATGAGGGAGGCGAGGGGGAGTCGCGCCGCCTTCGAGAGCGCCTTTAAAGCGATTCTGGGAGCACTTCGGAAGCAAGGCGAAGGGTTATGCGATAGAAGTTAAGGAAGCACGTCAATATGAAATGCCGATACCAACCAGCGGAATCGCGCCTTGGGTTCCACTATCGTTTATGTACTTATGATAGCTTTGGTGAAGCACAGACACTTTCGGCAAATCTAAGAGAAATACCTTCTCGAAAAGCCGAGTTTTACCTTTTATCCATGATGGTGAATCCTGCGGAACAGCTCCCGAACTCCTGCTTGAGAAGAAAGGGCTTGTCCCGGCTGGCGAGTACAGGGCTGAGGTTACCGACGTCACCCACGGCAGTTACACCTGGAACTCCGCGTTGGATGCTGATAACCCGGACTGCTACACGGTCCAGTAGCCGCAGACAAGTTGAAAACATTTTGGACGGTTATCGTTACCGGACCTGGCCGTTATTTGCCTGTGGAGAAACAGGGGGTGATGCGTATTAGCGTTGCCCCCCTGTATATTTACCTGAGACAGATTTCTCTGTAACATCTTGGCCATTTATCCGTTATAAAAAGGTGAGCAGTGTATTCGAACCAAAATAAAGAACCAACACCGGATGAGGCGCTCCTGGTGCAGAAGGCGATCAAAAATGACCCTCAGGCCTTCGGAAGGCTCTATGACATGCACGTCGACAGAGTTTACAGGCACATCTATTACCGGGTAGGAAATACGGCGGACGCCGAAGATTTGACTCAACAGGTCTTCCTCAAAGCCTGGCAGGCCATCGGGCGATACAAGAAAACGAAAAGCCCGTTTGTTGCCTGGTTGATTAAGATAAGCCATAACCTGGTTATTGACTTTTATCGGTCAAAGAAGACTGAGGCATACATCGACTTTGATATTCGAGATACCAAACCAGACACAGACCCGGCACATATGGCGGTAACCCGGTTCAACCAGCAAGAAATGCGTCAGGCCATTAATAAACTTCATGGTGACCAGCAGCAGGTTATCCTGATGCGCTTTATTGAAGACCTTTCGTACGCGGAAATCGCCGCCGCTCTGGGTAAAAGCGAGGGGGCGATAAGGGTTATCCTGCATCGTGGGCTGGCGAAACTGGGAACGATTCTGGAAAAGGCAAAACAGTGAAAAGAGTAGAAGAGATACTGATTCAGTGCATTGACGATATCAAGACAGGCAGAGCCAGTTTGGAAGACTGCCTTAACCGCTATCCTGATGTGCGTCATGAACTGGAGCCGTTACTGAGGGTCGCCCTGAGTGTCAAAGCTCCGGCGGATATCAAACCCTCGGACGCCTTCAGGGTCAGGGCAAGGGCCAACCTGATGAAGCACATCCATGCCAGCCAGGCGAAAAGGAAGGCGCCTCAAGCCGGGTTCGGGTATGGGTGGTTTACCGGATGGGCAAGAGCGGTGGCAGTCGTGGGTGCTCTGATACTAACTATCTCTGCCGCAGGTGCAGGAACTGCCTATGCCTCACAGTCCAGCCTGCCCGGTGATACCCTGTACGCAGTAAAGCTGGCCACCGAGCAGGTCCAGCGAATAATAACGCTTGACGATGCTGCCGAAGTGGATTTGGAACTCGAGTTTGCCAGCACTCGCCTTGATGAACTGGAAGAGCTTGTTAACATGTCGCCAGCCCGGACTGCAATGACCAGAAACAGTCATAACAGAGTCCTCACCATGTCTATCATAAATATCCCTCTTGATAAAACAGAGAAGGCTTATATTCCCCACTCAGACCGAATTGCGATGGCAATAGAAGGCTACGAGAGAAACCTTAATCTGGCCATTACCAGGGCGGGAAGAGTAGGGGCCGGAGAAACGCCACTGGAGAAAGTCGCCCTGGCCGTTCTAGACCATCTGGACAAAATTGACAATATTGAAGACGAGGCATCAGGAGAGGAACGAAACACTGTAAGCAATACAAAAGATGTAGCTATCAATGGCAATATAAAGACCCTGCAAAACCTGGCCAAGATAGACCCGGTTCGGGCCACGGAGATAAACCTCGAAGCTATACAGGGCAGGCTGGAAAGAGCGGAAAACCAGGTATCACGAGGCGATGAAAAAGGGCTTGAGGACGCTTTACAGGAGTATGAAGAACTGCGTAAATTTGGCGAGGAAATATCCCGAATCGCCCGGGGGCTGGGCAAAGATGAAGCCAGGATAGAAGAGCTTGTCGCTGAAGCCACTTCCAAACACCTGGAAATACTGGCAGAGGTCTACGAAGAAGTGCCGGCACAGGCTAAACCAGCCATAGAAAAAGCGATGCAGGAATCGATGAAAGGGTACGAGAGAGCCACTGAAGCCCTGGAGAAAACGGGCGCCGCTGATAATATCACCGAAAGGCCTGAGCTGCCGTCCCCGGTGCCCCAAAAAATAAGGGATAGCCTTGGGCCTTCTCTACATTCAGATGAAGCGGGCGCCAGCGATAATGTCACTGAGCAACCCCCTCTCCCATCCCAGGTGCCAGAAGATGTCAGAGACGGGTCTACGCCTTCTCCACCTGTTGATATTCCCGGTCAGGTGCCGGGTAGATAGTAACAGATAAATACGATGTGAAGGAGGAATACGGCTATGCTGGGAGGAATTTTAGGCGTTGGCGGGCTTATTGGCGGTATCATAACGCTGGTTCTGGGGGTAGTAATCTTGGTCTGGCCCAGGCTCATTACTACCATTATCGGCATCTGGCTGATTGCGGTGGGTATTATTGCCATCATAAGTTCACTTTGACCGGAGGCTGTTGCAAAAAACATTATCTATCAGCCCTGAGAGTCATGACCGTAGTTGTAACAAAGTAGGTAGGACCTCCGTTATAAGTAATCAGGAAGGGCTTCTGCCGTAAAGAACAGGAGGTTAAGTACTATGGCAAATAAAGACTCTGTCAGGACTTGATTGTTTAAAAGGCACCAGACTGCCGTCAAACATGTTTTTCAAAGGAGGATTAATAAAATGAGAAAGTTGCGGTTAATTTTAATAAGCGGCTTGTTACTAGCTTCGCTATTATTCAGTGGCACCGCCGTGCTCGCCCAGGAGGGACAAGAGGAAGAGGTACAGCTGCCGGACGCAGGCATCCTGCCCGATAGTCCCTTCTATATTTTCGATAATTTGGGCAAGAACATAGGCCTGTTTTTCGCCTTCGGTCCCGAGGCTAAGGCTCGAAAGGCCCTTCAATATGCGGAAGAACGGCTAGCTGAAGCCCAGGCCATGGCGGCTAAAGGTAAGACTGATGGGATAGAGAAAGCTGGCAACGGTTACGAGAAGTTTGCTGCGATGGCCGCTGAAAAAGCGCAGGAAACAAGGCAGAGAGGCGTTACTGATAATATTTCCGAGATAGTGGCTTCAGCAGCAACAAAACACCTGGCTGCTCTTGACACGGTAACGGAGTCATTTCCTGACGCAGTGCCGGAACAGGCCCGGCAGGCAATTTCCCGGGCCAGGGGAGCATCAATGCAGGGGATGGAAAGCGCGCTGAAAGGACTGGCACAGGATAATCCCGAGCGGGCTGCCGAAATCGCTATGAACGCCGCAGAAGCCAGGCTCAACCGGGCTAAAGCCGGGGCAGAGGAAAATGACGTTGAAGAAATGGAAGAAGCTTTAAATGAAGTGGATAAACTCTTTGAGTTCGGCGCAGAAATATCCGCAATAGCAAAAGGACTGGGCAAAGGTGAAACCACTGTTGACCAGCTTGTTGCCAGGGCAACCTCCGTTCACCTTGATGTACTGGCCGAGGTCTACGAGAAAGTACCGGAACAATCCAGGGCAGCAATCGAGAACGCGATGATAAAAGCGGCGGCTTCCCAGGAAAGAGCGGTAGAGGCACTGAAGTCAGAGGGTAATCTGGGGAATATCCCTGAAGAAATTCAGCTTCCAGAGACAGTCCCATCACGGGTACGTGAGGGAATGGCCAATATCGGGCCAGGGACAGGGCAATCCTCTGTTTCAGATAATGAAACAGAGGTTGAGACAGAAGAAGTTGGAACTGAAGAGGAAGCAGGAGAACAGCGAACGCCCGGCCCACCGGAGGAAACACCCGGAAGACCTTAAGCGTAGCTGAGGATGACAGGCAGCCCCGGTATTCAATACCGGGGCTGCTATTTTTCAGATACGAGCAATCAGGTAACGTTATTTCCACAAAGCCAGGCTAGGTTAACTGAATTCAGAGGGATGATACGAAAACCTGAAGCTAAAAGGTGGTAATGAGGTTACCTTGATGGTGGGCCTTGGCGGACAGCCCCCGAACTTTTATTTGAGGAGGGGGCTGATTCCAGAATTACAGTGGCTACTTATCCGAGCTGATAACTTGCACTTCATGCTTCTCAAATAAGTACTAAAAGGGCCAGGCTTTCGCTGCGTCTACTATTCCGGTTTCCACTTCTCTAATAGATGCTACATCCGCAGCCGTATTTCTCTCGAGTAGTGCCTTCCCTGCCATCACGGTAACCACGATACCCTTTCAAGCCACGGATAGTCAGGGTACGCTCGCCTGAATTTCACAATAAATCCGGGGCAAAGTACAATCTACCGGAAGACTCTAAGTCATGGTGTGCTGGTTTTCGGGGAGAAGGTCACCGGGCTAACTGCCCCCTGGTTGCTCACAGGCTGGGAATACGAAGGCAACTGCCTGCCGCTGCTTTGACGAGTGGGCTAAGTAACGAAAAGACCGGGAAACCGCCGAGCGAGAACTAATCAAAAGACGCCCGGAGAAGCATATTGGTATCCTTGAAGACCAGATAGCCTGGACCATATCTGTCATATCCTTCCCGGCATCGTTCTCTGGTGCAGCTTTATGGTCAGCAAAGGGAATACTGCGGTAAAGCCGGCCAGAGATGGTAGCGCAACATATACGTGGATGTGATAATATACAATAAAACACCATCAAAGGCTGTATATGCGTGAACTGGTAAAAATATCAAAAGCTCTTTCCAATGAAACCAGGATAAGGATCCTGAAACTCCTGATAGAAAAGGATATCTGTCTCGCCGAGATGCAGGAAATCTTTCCCCTGTCCCAATCACAGGTATCCAGAAACTTGAACGCGCTTATGGATGCCGGTTTTCTCAAGCGCTGGCACGAGGGAAAATGTGTCGTCTATGTTGCTGACAGGGAGAACAGCAATCGCTACTGCCGCGCCATACTTGATGCCCTGGCGGATTCCTTCAATGAAGACCCTGTGGTACGGCAAGACCGGGAGAAGCTCAAGCATGTGGTCTCCTGCAAGGTAAGAGAAAAGTGTAGATAAAAATTTTGGCGTTCCTGCAAAAACCACCTTTCAACAGATTGCCTCTTGGACCATAGTTTG
>CAZTMR010000048.1:0-5392 GCA_964615345.1 uncultured Dehalococcoidaceae bacterium
GGAAGAGGTGAAGAAAATGATGCCGGTAATAACGCCGGGTACCCACCTGAACGCGGTGGAAGCCTTCGACAGCATGCTGCGCATCAAGGGTATGGCGGACATCCTGATACCGATGCACGAGCCGTCTCTGGTAGGCATCGACAGCATTCCCTGAACACCGGCACAACAAAACGTAAGACGGGAGGAGACCAATATGGCCAAGGTAGAACTGGCTCCGGAACGGCTGATGTACCCCCGCCCCACCCTGCTGGTGGGGGCCAACGTTAACGGCAAAGCAAATTTCATGACCGTGGGCGGAGGCGGCGTGGCCAACGGCGAACCGCCGATGATTGGCGTACTCATCAGGCATCACTGCCACACGCTGAAGGGAGTCCTGCAGAACATGACCTTTTCCGTGAATACGCCGTCGGTGAATATGGTAAAGGAGGCCGATTACTGCGGCATAACCACCGGGGCGAAAGTGGACAAAGTGAAGGATTGCGGGTTCGACCTTTTCTACGGCAACCTGAAGACGGCCCCGCTGATAGAGCAGTGCCCGGTGAACCTGGAGTGCCAGGTAAGGCACGTGCTGAACCTGGGCAGTCACATGTTTTCATCATCGGGGAGGTAAAGGGGACTTACGTATCCGATGACTGCCTTACCGAGGGGAAGCCGGATACGGAGAAGATAAAGCCGATTATCTTCAACCTGGAGGGCAGGGAGTATTCCGAGTTCGGGAGGGTGATTGGCAGGGCGCTGAGTATCGGCAGGGAACTGAAGACAGGAAACAGCTAAACGGAAAATAACGCCGGGAAGAGTACGTTTTTCGAAAAGGGTTCGTTTCAACATTTATGTCAAGCGATGTTTTACGGAGGCACGAATGAGTTTGTTCAAGGCCCTGCAGCGGAGAGAGGCGGCAGGCAGGCCGATACAGATAGGGGTTATCGGGGCGGGGACGTTCGGGGAGATGTTTTTGTCCCAGGCCCGGCTGACGCCGGGGATGAGAGTGGCGGGGGTGGCCGACCTGGACGTGAAGAAGGCAGGAGAGGCCTGCCGGGACGCGGGGTGGCCGGCCGGGGCAGTGAGCCGGGGGGACACGGCGAGGAGCACCAATGACGGCGCCGCGGCGGGAAAGCTGGTGCTGACGGAGGACCCGGAGGCGCTGATTGGAGCGGAGCTAGACGTGGTGGTGGAGGCCACGGGAAAGGCGGAGGCGGGGGCGCAGCACGCCCGGGCGGCGATAGAGCAAGAAAAGCACGTGGTGATGGTGAACATCGAGGCGGACGCGCTGGTGGGGCCGGCGCTGGCGAAAAGGGCCGCCGAAAAAGGAGTAGTCTATTCCCTGGCCTACGGAGATCAGCCGGCGATTATTCACGAGATGGTGGACTGGGCGCGGACGGCGGGGCTGGAGGTGGTGTGCGCGGGGAAAGGGACGCGCTACCAGCCGGAGTACCGTTACTCGACGCCGGAGACGGTGTGGGGGCACTTCGGCTTTAGCGCGGAGCAGCTGGCATCAGGCCGGTTCAACCCCCAGATGTACAACTCTTTCCTGGACGGGACCAAGTCCGCCATCGAGATGTGCGCCCTGGCCAACGCCACCGGGCTGGTGCCGCAGAAGTCCGGACTGAACTTTCCGCCGGTGGGAGCACAGGACGCGGCGCAGGTGCTGAAGCCGGTTAGCGCGGGCGGCAGCCTGGAGCACAGCGGGACGGTGGAGGTGACGGCCAGCGAGCAGAGAGACGGCAGCCCGATAAGCGACCACATGCGCTGGGGAGTTTACGTGGTCTTCCGGGCGACGAGCGAGCAGATGAGGCGGTTCCTGAGGATGCACGAGTTCACCAAGGACGATACCGGGGAGTACGGGGCGGTCTACCGCTCCTACCACCTGATAGGGCTGGAGCTGGGGATAAGCGTGGCGACGGCGGCGCTGCGCGGCGAGGCGACGGGGACGGCGGACTTTTTCATCGGGGACGTGGCGGCGGCGGCGAAGAAGGACCTGAAAGCGGGGGAAACGCTGGACGGGGAGGGCGGTTACACGGTGTACGGCAAGCTGGCCAGAACGGAGGAGAGCATCCCGGGGGGCTACCTGCCGATTGGTCTGAGCCGGGGCGGGAAGGTGCGGCGGGCGGTGAAGAAGGACGCGGTGCTGAGCTACGGGGACGTGGCGGTGGAGGAGGGGAGCATCGCCCGGCGGCTGCGGCGGGAGCTGGAGGAGGAGTTCAGGGCGGGGAGGTGAAGGGAGATTGCCTCGCGGCGGGGGTTCCTCACAATGAGAGAGGAGAGGTACGGAAGTAACCCCACCAAAGAAAGGCTACCCATTTCCGACCGAAACGGTGTATAATATTACCGTTATCGAAAAAAGGACCTGTCTCCAGACGGGGAAACAGGAACAAATGACGCAGCTGTTTCCGAGAAAACCGATCCCGGCAAGCACCCACCGTAAACGGGCACCTATTCCCACCGGCGTTTACCCTCCACCGACAAAAGGGGACAAATTGCGTCATTTGGCGTGGAGGTGTAACCGATGAAAACACCGGACGAAAGGAGGGTTCCCTATGCCCGGATGGTGGAGTCCAGCAACGACGGGATAATAGTGCTGCAGGACGGGATGCTGAAGTTCAGCAACGCGAGGGCGGCGGAGATTACCGGCTACTCCAGAGAAGAGGTGGTGGGGAAACCGTTCATCGATTTCGTGGCACCGGAGTACCGGGAGATGGTGACGGAAAGGTACCGGAAGAGGTCAGCAGGCGAGGAAGTGCCGAGCCGGTACGAGATAGAGCTACTGAGCCGGGACGGGAAGAGGACGCCGGTGGAGATAAACGCGAGCCTGATCGAATACGGCGGCAGACCAGCGGTACTGAGTATACTTCGCGATATGGCAGCGCAGAAGCAGGCGGAGGAGAAGCTGCAGGAGTCAGAGGAGCGCTACCGGAGCCTGATGGAAGCCAGCCCGAACCTGGTCTACAGCCTGGATACCGACGGCCGTTTCACGGCGGCGAACCGGAGCCTGTGCCAGGCGCTGGGGCGAGAAAGGCGAGAAATCCTGGGCAAGAACCTGAAGGAGATGGGCTTCCCGGAGGACATTGTAAAAAGCCGGGAAGAGATGTACCGACGCGCCCTCAAGGGTGAAGTGGTGGTTTTTGAGGCAGAAACGCCGATGCCGGACGGCACAGTGCGCAACTTTGAAGCGACCCTCTACCCGGTACGCGACGCGAACGGGGAAATAACCGGAACAGGCGGGATAAGCCGGGACATCAGCCAGCAAAAACGGGCAGAGAAAGCGCTGCAACAGGAGAACCTGCTGCGCGATACCATGCTGGACAACCTGCCGTTTATCGCCATGATTCTGAAGAAGGGGACCAGAGAGATAGTAGCATCCAACGAGTACGCGATAGAACTGGGCGCGACGCCGGGGAAAAAGTGCTACGAAACGTGCGCGGGACGGCCCGAACCGTGCCCGTTCTGCCTGGCCCCGGAGGTCTGGGAGAGCGGCGAGCCGAGACAGCTGAGAGGCATCAAGTACGGAAAAGGGGACTACGAGGGGAGATGGCTACCGTACACGGAAGACCTGTACATACACTACATCTTGGACATCACGGAGCGGAAGCGGGCGGAAGAAAAGATAGGAGAGTCCGAAGCCAGTTTCCGCGCCATCTTCAACTCTTCCCGAGACGGCATAGTGCTGCTCGACAGCGAAACGGGTAAAATCATCGACTGCAACCCGGAGTTCGAGCGGCAGACAGGGAGAAGCCTGGAACAACTGAAGGGAATGACACCCTGGGAACTGAGGCCGCCGGAACTGAGAAAAGCAGCCAGGAGAACGTTCTTCGAAGTACGGGAACGAGGAAGCGGCAGGTCAATGGAACTGGGCTTTCTGAAGCCGGATGGAGAGATAACCCCGATAGAGTTCCTGGCCACAGCGGTAACAATCGGCGGCAGAAAATACCTGCAGAGCGTGACCAGGGACATCACGGAGCGGAAGCAAGCGGAGGAGGAAATCCAGAGGTTCAAGACAATCGCCGATATGGCTGCTTACGGGGTGGGAATCGGCACTCCCGACGGAGTGCTCACCTACGTAAACGAGTCTTTCGCCCGGATGCACGGGTACCGGCGGGAAGAGCTAACCGGCAAACATTTCTCCATAGCATATACCGAGGAGCAACTGCCGGTCATCCAGAAGCTGAGAGACCAAATGGGGGTAACGGACAGCTTCAGCGGGGAAGAGGTATGGCACCGGAAAAAGGACGGCACCGTCTTCCCCACGCTGATGACGGGGAACATAATCAGGAACGAGAAGGGCGAGATTTCATATTTTGTGGGAATAACAATCGATATCACCGAGCGAAAACGGGCGGAAGAAAAGATAAGAGAGTCCGAGGACAAGTACCGCGCCATCTTCAACGAAGCACGGGACGGAATCATGCTGACCGACAGCGAAACGGGCAAAATCATCGACTGCAACCCGGAGTTCGAGCGGCAGACGGGAAGAAGCCTGGAGCAGCTAAAGCAGATGAAAGCCTGGGAGCTGAGGCCACCGGAACAAAGGAAAGAGGGCAGGAGAACTTTCTCTCAAATAAAAGCGGAAGGGAGCAGCCAACTCGACGAGACGACGTACCAGAAGCCGGACGGCGAGACCGTTCCCATAGAATACCTGACCAGAGTGGTAACCATACAGGGGCGGAAATACCTGCACAACATGACCCGCGACATCACGGAGCGGAAGCGAGCAGAAAGAGAGATAAGAGAGACCCAGGAGTACCTGAAAACGCTCAATGATTCACTGCCAGAAGTGGTGCTTTCCGTATCCGTCCCGAAAGGCGACATGAAGCACCGCCACATAGAATACGCAAACCGCATGATGGAGACGGTTTTCGGCTATGCCGCGGCCGAAGTACCGGGCATCAGGCCGGAGGACCTGTACGCCACGCCGGAAGAATGCGAAAAGATGTACCAGCGCTGGAAAGACGTGTCGCAAAAAGGCGAGAGAGGCTTCAACGACGTCTATAAAATGAAGAGGAAGAACGGGGAAACGTTCACCGCGGAGCTGACCACGTCTCTCCTGGAAATACCGGGAGATGATGCCAGGATAATTTCCATAGTCAGGGACGTCACGGAGAGGGAGCGGGCGGAGGAGGAGAAACGGAGGGAGAGAGACAAGGCGCAGCGCTACCTGGATATCGCCGGGACAATGCTGCTGGTGCTCGACCCCGGGGGGAACATCGAGCTAATCAACCGAAAGGGGAGCGAGATACTCGGCTACAAACAGCAGGAATTAACCGGCAAAAACTGGTTCGACGAGTTCATCCCGGAGCGTTTCCGGGAAGAGGTGAGAGGCGTTTTCGGGCGGCTGATGGCGGGGGACACCGAGCCGGCAGAGCACTACTTCAACCCGGTCACCACCCGCGGCGGTGAA
>CAZTMR010000048.1:5402-11481 GCA_964615345.1 uncultured Dehalococcoidaceae bacterium
CTCATCAGCTGGCATAACACGGTACTGAGGGAGGGGAGGGGGGGCATAACCGGCGTGCTGGCCTCCGGCGAGGACATCACAGAGCTGAAAAGAGCGGAGGAGCGGAACCGCTACCTGAACGAGGCGCTGAGAGCGATACGGAATGTCAACCAGCTTATCACCAGGGAAAAGGACCGGGAACAGCTCATCCAGAAAAGCTGCGAACTGCTGAGCGAAAGGGGCACCTACAAGGAAGCGTGGATAATGCTGGTAGATGAAGCGGGGAAGCCGTTCAGCACCGCCCAGGCCGGGTTCAGCGGGGAGGCAGAGAGCTTTCTGGAGCAACTGAGGACGGGGGACTATCCGCAGTGCGTGCGGGAACTGCTGAGCCAGAGCGAGCAGGTACTGGTCTACGACGGGCCGGGGAGGCACCACAGCGACTGTTTCCTGGCGGAGAACCACAGCGAGAGCGGCGTGCTGAGGTGCCGGCTGGAACACGGAGGGAAGCTGTACGGGGTGCTGGGGGCCACGCTAAAAGCGCCGGTATCAGACGAGGAAGAAACAGACCTGTTCCGGGAGCTGTGTGACGACATCGGTTTTGCGCTGGCCAACCTGAAAAGCGAAGAGAGGCGGCGGGAGGCGGAGGAGGAAACCAGGAGGTTCAAGATTATCGCCGACAACGCCAACTACGGGGTGGCGATAACGGACATGGAAGGCAAGATCATCTACGTGAACGAGTCCCACGCCCGGATGCACGGGTACACGGCGAGCGAGGTAACCGGGAAGCACTATAAAATCTTCTACGACAGAGAGCAGCTGGGGCAGGCAGAAAAAATCAGAGAAAAACTGCTCCGCGAAGGCAGCACCACGGACGAAACGTGGCGGAAGAAGCGGGACGGGACAATCTTTTCCACGCTGTCAAGCCGCGCCCTGGTCAGGGATGAGAGCGGAGAGCCGCAGTACGTAGCTTCCACGCACATAGACCTGACCGAGCGCAAGAAGATGGAAGAGCGGCTGATGGTAACCGACCGGCTGGCGTCCATCGGGGAGCTGGCTTCGGGAATAGCGCACGAAATCAACAACCCGCTGACGGGAATCATCGGGATATCCGAGCTGGTACTGGACTCGGAGGTGCCGGGGGAGGTAAGAGACGACCTGGAAACGATACACAGCGAGGCGGAGCGCACCGCCCGGATAGTGCAGGGGCTACTCACCTTCGCGCGGGGGCGGCCGGAGGGGAAAGAGATGGTGGAAATCAACGAGACGATACCGAAAGTGCTCGAGCTGCGCGCCTACGAGCAAAAGGTGAACAACATCAGGGTGGTGACGCAGTTTGCCCCGGACCTGCCGACAGTCAAAGCCAGCGCCTTCCAGCTGCAACAGGTATTCATCAATATCATCATCAACGCGGAGCACTTTATGAGAGAGACACACGGGAAAGGAACGCTCACCATCACCACGGAGAAGGCGGACGAGCGGGTGAGGATTTCTTTTGCCGATGACGGGCCGGGGATACCGCCGGAAGCGCGGGAGCACATCTTCGACCCGTTCTTCACCACCAAGGAGGTGGGGAAGGGGACCGGGCTGGGGCTGAGTATCTGTCACGGGATAATCAGCGAGCACGGGGGGCAGATATACGCGGAGAGCGAGGTGGAGAAGGGAACCACCTTTATCATCGAGCTGCCGGCGGCGACAGATGACGCAGGAGAAGACGAAGAAGAATGACGCCAGCGCCAGATGGGCGCTGGTGGTGGAGGACGAGCCTTCCATCAGCCGGGTGTGCCAGCGGGTGCTGAGCGGGGAGGGTTTCCGGGTGGACGTGACGCCCAACGGGCGAGCGGCGCAGGAGATAGCCGGAGAGAAGGACTACGTTCTCTGCCTGATAGATATCAGGACGCCGGAAATGAACGGCAAGGAGCTTTACCAGTGGCTGAGAGAGGCGCACCCCCGGCTGGCGGGGAGGGTTATTTTTACCACCGGCGACGTAATGGAGGGGGACTTGCAGCGCTTCATAAAGGAAACGGCCAGGCCGTTTCTGCCCAAACCTTTTTCCCCGGATAATCTGCGAGGAATAGTGCGGCGCGCCCTGGAAGACTGGAGGAAATGAGCGGTGGACAACGATAAAAGCAGGCTGCTGGTGGTGGATGACGAGACAACGGTACGCCGGGTACTGCAGCGCATACTGGAAGGGGCGGGCTACGAGGTAACCACGGCGGCGAACGGGGTGGAAGCGCTGGAGGTCATCACCGGGCAGGAGGTGGAGGGGATACTGCTGGACGTGATGATGCCGGGGATGTCCGGGCTGGAGGTGCTGGGGCAGCTGGCGACAGAGAGACCGGATATCTGTGTCATTATCATCACGGCGGTTAGCGAGACGAGGACAGCGGTGGAGGCGCTGAAGGCGGGAGCTTATGACTACATCACCAAACCGTTTGACCGTGACGAGGTGGTTATCAGCGTGAACCGGGGTATGGAAAAGCGGCGGCTGCTGCTGGAGAACCGGGAGTACCAGCAGCACCTGGAGGAAAAAGTGGCCGAGCAGACGGGGAAAATCCGGGCCGCTTTTCTGAATGCGATGATGTCCCTGGCCTACGCGCTGGAGGCGAAAGACGAGTACACCAGCGGCCATTCCCAGCGGGTGGCGGAGGTCTCCGCAGACATCGCCGGGAGGCTGGGGCTGGCGCCGGAAAAAATAGAGAGGATAAGGCAGGCGGCGCTGGTGCACGATATCGGCAAGATAGGGGTGAGGGAGACGGTTTTGAACAAGCCCGCCCGCCTGACGGACGAAGAGCGGCAGCATATCTACGAGCACCCGGGGATGGGGGAGCGCATACTGAGGCCGGTGGCGGATGACATCGATTTTCTGCGGCTGGTGCGCGGTCACCACGAGTACTACAACGGAACGGGCTACCCGGACCACATCAAGGGGAAGGATATGCCGCTGGAGGTGAGCATCATCGCCGTGGCGGACGCCTACGACGCGATGACGTCAGAGCGGCCGTACCGGCAGGCGCTGAGCGAGGAAGAAGCGCTGACGGAGCTGAAGGAAAAGAGAGGCACCCAATTTGACCCGCGGGTGGTGGACGCTTTCCTGAAGAGCCGGGGGGGAAAGGGGTGAGGGGAAACTGGAGCGGGAGACGAGGCTCGAACTCGCGACCCTCTGCTTGGGAAGCAGATGCTCTACCACTGAGCTACTCCCGCCCTACGGAGACTATTTTAACCCCCGGGCGGCGAGATGTAAAGTTTTTTCGGTAACGCCGGGTCCGGGGCCGGTTCTCCGGAGCCAAGCGGAGCGAAGGTCCGATGATAAAATTTCAGTCCAATAGAGATTGCAAGGCCCGCCGGCCATGGCAGGCAGGGAAACGGCCAAACGCAAATAATACTTTTTTCCCCGGCGAAAAAAATTTAGGCAACGTCTTGCCATACCGGGATGACTGTTATATAATGGTAAACGGTGGTTTCAATTAAGGTTATCGCATACCCGGAAAAACAGAATACAATGCAGGATGACCAAATCAAACCAACTATTTAAAGAGAGGAGGTCATCCGTTGAGCATTGAAGACAGGACCCTGCACTGCACCGATTGCGAAACTGATTTCGTTTTTAGTGCGCAGGAACAGGAGTTTTTCCAGTCCAAAGGCTATACCAATGACCCGAAGCGATGCCCGGAGTGCCGCCGCGCACGCAAGGCAACCCGCAACGGGGCGGACGGGTATCCGGCCCGAAGGCAGATGTTTCCCGCGGTCTGCGCCCAGTGCGGCGTAGAAACGGAAGTGCCTTTCGAGCCGCGAGAAGGCCGTCCGGTATACTGCAGCGAGTGCTTTAATCAGGTCCGCATGGGCCGCTAACCGAACCCGGCCTGATGAGCGAGTAACACGGGGCCGGCTAAAGCCGGCCCCGGTATATGTCACCGAAAGAGTGGGTAAGATATGTCACTGGAAGTAGTTTTACGCGAAGGCGAAAGCCAAGACGCACTGTTAAAACGGTTTCAGCGAATGGTGCAGACGGAAGGCGTGCTGCGCGAGGCGAAGGACCATCGCTATTTTATGTCGAATCGGGAGACGGCCCGCCTGAAGGCGAAAAAGAACGCCCGCCGGCGCCGGTAACCGGCACCCCACCCGCCCGCGGTGTTCAGCTCCATTCCGCAACCTGGGGCCAGGCACGGGCCATTTCTGCGGCCATCAGGCGATGGTGCGGCATTTTCAGGTCCGGGTCTATCTTAAATATTTTTTCCGCTTCTCCCCGGGCCATCTCCAGTAGCGGCATATCCGACAGCCTAGCCATGCGCAGGTCAGGAATACCGCTCTGCCGGGTGCCGAAGAACTCACCCGGTCCGCGCAGTTTCAAATCTTCCTCAGCAAGGAGAAAGCCGTCCAGGGTACGCTCGATGATATCGAGTCGTTCCCGGCTGACCTCGGACGGGTTCAGCGCCATCAGCATGCAGTAGCTCTGCTCCGTACCCCGGCCGACGCGGCCGCGGAACTGGTGCAACTGGGAGAGGCCGAAGCGGTCAGCGCTCTCCACCATCATCACGGTGGCGTCAGGCACGTCAATGCCCACCTCTACCACGGGGGTGGTCACCAGGATATCCAGCTCTCCGGCGCGGAAGGCGTGCATCACCCGGTCTTTTTCTTCCGCGGCAAGCCGTCCGTGGAGCAGTCCCAGTCTCGAGTCCGGGAAGACTTCCCGGGAAAGACGCTCGTACTCCGCCACCGCGGCCTGGGCCTGGACGGACTCCGATTCTTCGATGAGGGGACAGATAATAAAGGCCTGCCGGCCGGCGGTAATCTGTTTCCGCAGGAAGGCATAAGCGCTGTTACGCTGCGCGGGCTGGAGCCAGCGGGTCTTGATGACCTGTCTGCCCGGGGGGAGTTCGTCAATGACGGAGAGGTCAAGGTCTCCGTAAAGGGTGAGGGCGAGGGAGCGGGGGATGGGGGTGGCCGTCATCACCAGCATATGGGGGCGGAAGCCTTTTCCCCGCAGCGCCGAGCGCTGCTCCACGCCAAAGCGGTGCTGCTCGTCCACGATGACCAGTCCCAGCTCCCGGAAGCCGACCTCTTTCTGGATGAGGGT
Organism: uncultured Dehalococcoidaceae bacterium; assembly: GCA_964615345.1. Taxonomy (GTDB): domain Bacteria; phylum Chloroflexota; class Dehalococcoidia; order Dehalococcoidales; family RBG-16-60-22; genus JACZSH01. The sequence goes on from CAZTMR010000048.1 coordinate 10,456, forward strand.
GTGGGTGCCGATGATGATATCCACTTCCCCGGCTTTAACCGCCTGCTGAAGGGCGCGTTTTCGGGCCGGGGCGGCGTTACCGATGAGCAGTCCGACGGTGAGCGGGCGTTCCGCGAGGCCGGTATAAACGGCCAGGTAGCCGTCTTTCTTTTCTTCCCGGCCCGTCCGGGCGAGGAGGCCACTGATGGTGGTGAAGTGCTGCTCGGCGAGGATTTCCGTGGGCGCCATAAAGGCGGCCTGGCGGCCATTGGCCACGGCGGCGAGCAGGGCGGCGGCGGCTACTACCGTTTTGCCGCTGCCGACTTCTCCCTGGAGGAGGCGGGACATAGGGTGGGGTTTCCGTAAATCGGCCAGTATTTCCTGAAGGACACGGCGCTGGGCGGCGGTGAGGGAAAAGGGGAGCGATTCCAGGAAAGTATTCAGCAGGGGGACGTCCGTCCGGAGGGCGCTGGCGGGCTGGGTTTCCTGCCAGCGGTGCTTGCGTCCCATCACGCCCAGCTGGAGGAGGAAAAGCTCGTCAAAGGCGAGACGGGTGCGCGCCTGGTCCCTGGCGGCCTGGTCTTCCGGGTAGTGGGCCTGGGTGATTGCTTCCGGCAGCGGCATCAGCCGGCGGCGCTCTATTATCTCCCGGGGCAGGAAGTCTCCCACTCGCCAGGCCCAGTCATCGATAACCTGTTTCATCAGCTTGCGCACCGAGCGGGGGCGGAGTCCCCGGGTAAGCGGATAGACGGGGACGAGGCGTCCGGTGTGTACGAGGTCCCGCTCTTCCAGGACTTCCCATTCCGGCGATTCGAAGACGTGTCTTCCCTTGAAGAGGCTTACCCGGCCGCTGAGGACGACGCGGGTATTGGGGGGGAGCTTTTTCGCCAGGTAGGGCTGGTTGAACCACACCGCCCGCATATTGCCGGTCTCATCGCCGACGATGGCTTCAGTGCCCCGCCGCCCGCCCAGGGTGGCCACGCCGGCCTGCCAGACGTTGGCGATGACGGTTTGCTCGTCTCCTTCGGTTATTTCCGAGATGGTGGC